>NZ_JBEOSJ010000013.1:0-38771 GCF_040302905.1 Streptomyces sp. NPDC096193
GTCTCAGGCATCCTTCCCAACTGCCAGTCATGCGTGATCCCTTCGAGCTCGAACCCGTGGGCCACCGCCCTTTCGCCGATCAGGACGCCGTGCGGTCGGCCAGCCGGAGCTTGCCGGTCTTGCGGGTGCGCCGGCCACCGTGGTCCCCGTCGGACGCCGCCGTACGCTCCGGCTCGTGCGCCCGGATCAGTTGCATGGGCGACATGCGAACACCGTCGGACTGCGCCGCAGCCTGCTCAAGGCCCCGGCGCAGCGCGTTGCGGGCCGTGATCCCCAGCTTGTGGTAGATCCGGTGCAGATGGTTCTCCACCGTCCGCACCGACACCACCAGCCGGTGGGCGATGTCGCGGTTGGACATCCCGGTCGCGGCGAGCGCGGCCACCTCCCGCTCGCGAGGGGTGAGCGGGGCGATGTCGCTGTCTCTGCGGGTCTCGGTCACCATCCACGGCGGCAGGGTCCCGGCGCAGGCGCGGAGCAGGTCCTGGCTGGTCGCCGAGGCCTCCCGGCCCTTGCGGCGCTGGCCCGCGGCCCGGTGGGCGCGGGCGGCCTGGGCCGCCGCCTCCGCGGCGAGCGGCAGCGCGTCCATCTCCCGGAACTGCCGGGCGACCTTGGTGAGCGCGTTGCCGTCGGCCTCGGCGAGGGCCTGGATGTGATCGGCCATCACCCGCACCAGGCCGCCGGTGCACTGCGCCGCGAGCTGCTGGGCGCGCGCCCGGAAGCGGTAGGAGGCGTTCTCCTTGATCCGGGCGGCCAGGTGCAGCGCCATGATCGCGGTGACCGTCCGTCCGCCGGCCGCGGCGCGTTCGGCCAGTTCGAGAGCACAGGATGCCGCACCCGACCGGTCCCCGGTGTGTGCGAGCACCAGCGCCCGGTCGTAGGCGATCTCGTCGTCGGCGATCGGGTGCGAGACCGCCTCGCCCTGCATCGACCGCGCCTCGACGAGCGTGCGCAGCGCCTCGGCGTGCTGACCGGACTCGGCGAGCGCACCGGCCAGTTGGGCCAGCGGCCAGGCCCGGGTGGCCGGCCATTCGTGACCCGTCTCGACGGCGATGGCCTGTCGCAGCAGGGCCACCGCCCGCTCCGGCTCGCCGAGCAGCCGCAGCAGCCGGGACCGGGCGACGACGGTCTGCAGCAGAACGGGCCAGCGGTCCGTGGAGTCGTACCGGCGCGGCGCGTCCAGGGTGTCGGCCGCGTCCTTGAGGTTGCCGGCGAGCCAGGAGCAGCGGGCCGCGAGGGCGTCCAGCAGGACCACGGCGTCGGTGTCCCAGTCGAACGAGACGTCCCGGTACCGGTTCAGCATCTCCAGCGCGCCCGTCGGATCGCCCCTTTCGGTGCGCGCGAACGCCACCACGGGCACCAGCGTCTGGGTGACTGCGATGCCCGCGTCACCGGCGCGCAGCACCGTTTCTCCGATCTCGACGGCGTCCTGGAGCTGGTCGGACATGACGGCGATCATGGCGCGGCTGCCGTGCAGTATCCCGGCGTGCTCGGGGCCGACGGCCGCGACGGCGCCGTCCAGCACCGCGCCGGCAGCCTGGACCCGCTGTAAACGCCAGGCCAGATTGATGACCCGGGTGTGCACGGCGGTGATGAACTCGTCCTGCGGGACCTCCACTCCTGAACCGAGGGCCGTACGCAGCACCGCCTCGGCCTCCTGGTGGCAGCCCTTGCCGATGAGGACCCTGCCGAGCAGCAGGGCGGCCCGGACACAGTCCCTGGGGCTGTCCGAGCGCTGTGCCGCGTACGACACCACCCGGCACAGCACCGCTCCGTACTCCGCCGAGTCCGGGACCGGGCCGTAGGGCGCCGAGTCCTCGGTCGGGGTGTCGCGCAGGGCCAGCAGGCACAGCCGCTCCGCGAGGGTGAAGTTCCGCCGGCGGATCGCGGTGCGCGCGGCGGTCAGCAACTGCTCGCGCTCCGGGACGAGTCCGGCCTCGATCCGCAGCGAGACGATGCGCAGGACGTCCTCGGGCCGGCGCGCGCCCGTGCGTTCCACGGCGTCGGCGACCTGCCGGCGCAGTCGCTGTGCGGTGAGGTCGGACATCCGGGAGGCGACGACGACCCGGCTGAGCGGCACCGACAACCGCAGGTCTACGCGCGTACCGTTGCGTTCGACGGTCACGATGCCGCGTAGGTCCAGCGACTCGGCGGCGTGTGCGAGCCCCGACGCCGCGGCGATGTCGATCTCCAGCGGCTCGGCGACGGCGAGCATGTTGACCAGTTCGAGCTCGTCGTGGCTGAGGTCGCGCAGTCCGAGCCGTATCACCTCGGACAGCCGGCGGCCGGGGCGTTCGGTCAGGCCCTCCCACACCCAGGTGCCGTTGACGCAGCGCAGGGACTCGTCCTCGACCGCGTGGTCGATGAGCTCGCGCAGCATCAGCGCGTTGCCGTGGGTGGCGGCCCACAGCCGCTCCAGCGTGGTGGCGTCGGTGTGGCCGCCGAGGCGGGCCCGCAGGACGTCACCGAGTGCCGCGCTGTCGAACGGCGCCACCTCGACGTGGTCGATGAGCCGGTCGACCCAGAGCTTGTCGATACCGGCAGGCGCCGGTGCGTCCTTGCGGCTGGTGGCGAGCACGCTGAGCCGCCCCGCGGCGACCAGGCGGTGCAGACGGTGGCCCGATGCGGCGTCGACCAGATGCGCGTCGTCGATGCCGACGACCGGGCGGTCGGCCGCGGTGCCGCCCAGGGTCGACGGCTCCACCGACTCCAGACACTCGCCGAGCGAGGCGTAACCCTTTGCGCGTGCACCGCTGTTCCAGCTGGCCCCGCCCACCGAGAGGACGGTGCGGCCCTCGTCGGAAGCGCGCTCGAGCGCGGTGGCGAGCAGCAGGCTCTTGCCCACCCCGGGACCGCCCACGAGAATCGCGCCGCTGCCGCGCGCCAGGGAGTTTTCGACTGCGTGCAGCTCGGCTTCTCTTGCAGTTATCGGCCAGTGAAATACAACATCTGTTGACATCTGTTCTCAAGCCCCCGCAGGAAGAATGTCAGCACCCCTCGATGAATGTCCCGCGGCCCTCAGGTGTCCTGATGTGACAACTGATTGAACAACCTGTAACCGGAAGGAAACGCGTCTGGCGGAAACGCGTCCACTACCAGTCCGGCTTGAATTCGACGCCGTTTTCGCGCCGTTCGAACCTGATGGGCCAACAGGACGGTTGTAAGTATAGACCGGCACGTCGGAAGCCGGGCTGGAATGAATCTGACGGAGCCGGAAACGTGCAAATTGCCTGATGGTCCTGCTATTCGGCTTCCGTTGGGGAGGCCGAGCGGCAACATGAACCGGCAATTCTGACTTCCGCCGGCGGGCACTGCCGGTCCGTTCCTGAAATGCCTTCCCTTCACTTATGTCGGATCTGCTTCGGATATTGCCGCCGGATGTGCCGCGCGAGCCGTGTCCGGACAGCGCTCGTCCCCGGTGCGGGGGCATCCGGGGACGAGCGGTTCGGGGGAGGCGTGGCCGAAAAGCCCGTCGTCAGGACGGCTGTCGGGCCACCCGCCAGCGCTGTGCCCGGCTGCGCTGCGCCCAGAAGTCCGCGTACCGACCGTCCGCCGCCACGAGTTCGGCGTGGGTGCCGCGCTCCACGATCCGGCCCTCGTCCAGCAGCAGGATCTGACCGGCGGCGGCCACGGTCTGCAGACGGTGCGCGATGACCAGGAGGGTCCGGCCCGCGGTGAGGTGACTGAGCGCCTCCTGCACCGCCTGCTCGTTCTCCGGGTCGAGCGACGCGGTCGCCTCGTCCAGCAGCACGATCGGGGCGTTCTTCAGGATCGCGCGGGCGATGGAGACCCGCTGGCGCTCACCGCCGGAGAGCAGCGCGCCGCCCTCGCCGACCTTGGTGTCCCAGCCGTCGGGTAGCCGCTGCACGATCTCCTCCACCCGGGCCTGCCGGGCGACTTCACGGACCTCTTCGTCCGTCGCGTCGGGCCGGCCCACCCGGATGTTCTCCAGGATCGTGCCCTCGAAGAGGTACACGTCCTGGAACACCACAGAGATCTTCGCCATCAGGACCTCGGGCTCGATGTCCCGGACGTCCACGCCGCCCACCCGCACCACACCGGAGTCCACGTCCCAGAACCGGGGGATCAGCTTGCTGACGGTGGTCTTGCCGGATCCGGAGGCACCGACCAGCGCCGTCATCGTGCCTTCCGGCAGGGTCAGCGAGACCCCGGACAGCACGCGGGTGCCGTCGTAGCTGAAGTCGACGTTCTCGAACTCGACGTCGTTGCCCGCCGGCAGCCGCGGGTCGTCCGGATGCGGAAGGCAGGGCTCCGCGAGCAGGTCGCCGACGCGGTCCAGGGCGGACCGGGCGGTGCGCAGGGTGGAGCCGAGGACCGCGGTCTCCGCGATGGGCTCGGTGAACCGGGCCGCGAGGACGAGGATCGCCAGCAGCTTGGCCACGTCCAGCCCGCCGTCGAGCACCAGATAGGTGCCGGTCACCAGGATGACGGTGAACGCGGCCTGGATCACGAGGGCGAAGCTGATCAGACCGGGGACGCCGGTGACGAGCACCCGGCGGGACGCCTCGTACTGCGTGTGCAGCGCGGCGTCCAGGCCGCGGGTGCCGGAGCTCGCGCCGTCCCGGCCGAACACCCGCAGCACGGGCTGGAGCTGGGCGAACTCGACCACCCGGCCGCCGGTCACCGCGTGCGCCGCGGTGCGGGCCTCGTCCGACTTGCGGTTCAGCCCGGCGCTCCACCGGTAGACACCGACGATCAGCGGGACCGTGAGGGTCGCCGCGAGGGCGAGCCGCCAGTCGAAGACGTACATGAGGAGCACGACGGTCGCCGGGGTGACGAAGCTCGTCACGAGCGGCCGCAGCAGGTGGGCCGGTACACCCATGACGTCCATGACGCTCTTGGTGGCGAGCTGGCCCAACTGGCCGACGCGCTCGGGCGCGAACCAGCCCAGCGGCAGCGAGGCCACCTGGTCGCCGATCCGGTTGTGCAGCGTCCTGGAGAGCGTGGCGCCGGCCTGGAAGCCGGTGCGCAGCGAGTCGTAGTAGGCGACGCAGTAGAGGAGGCAGACCCCGAGCATGGCCCACAACCACGGCCAGACCGAGTCGGGGTCGGAGCCGAGGAGCGCTTCGAGGACGGGGACGAGCAGGGCGAAGGCGATGCCCTGGAGGATCGCGCAGATGACCAGCGCGGTGATCATCCGGCGTACGGGACGGTTGTGCTCGGGTCCCACGACATCGAGCAGTTGGCGGATCATCGGCTGGTACCTCCCGCCGGGACGGCGCTGACAGGGGTGGCCGGGGTCGGCCGGTGCGGCTGCCAGGCGACAGTGCGTTCATGGGCGTGCCACATACGGGCGTATCGGCCCTCACGGGCGACGAGTTCGGTGTGCGTGCCCCGCTCGACGATCTTTCCGTCCTCCAGTACGGCGATCTGGTCCGCGTCGACCACGGTGGAGAGCCGGTGGGCGATCAGCAGCACGATCTTGCCCCGCGTCAGCTCGGACAACGCGTCCTGGACGGCGGCCTCGGACTGCGGATCGGCGTACGCCGCCGCCTCGTCGAGGACGATCACCGGGGTGTCGGCCAGCAGCGCGCGGGCGATCGAGACGCGCTGCGCCTGGCCGCCGGAGAAGCGGGCGTCCTCGCCGACCACCGAGTCGTAGCCGCGGGGCAGGGCCTCGATCACGTCGTGGACACAGGCGGCACGGGCCGCGTCCGCCACCTCGGCGGCGGTCGCATCGGGCCTGGCCATACGGATGTTGTCGGCGACGGTGCCCTGGGTGAGCCGGACGTCCTGGAAGACGAAAGCCACCCGGCGGTACAGGTCGTCGAGTGCCAGTTCCCGGATGTCGACCCCGCCGATGCTCAGGGAGCCGCCGGTCACGTCGCCGAACCGGGGGAGCAGGGTGGCCAGGGTGCTCTTGCCGGACCCCGAGGGCCCGACGAGCGCGGTGACCGTGCCCGGGGCCAGCTCCAGATCGACGCCGGCCACGGCTTCCTTCTTGCCGTCGTAGCTGAACCGCACGCCCTGGTAGCTGACGTGGTTGCCGGAGGGGGTGCGCGGGGTCTCGGCCACCGGCAACTCCTCGGCGTTCATCACCTCGCCGACGCGCTCGGCGGCGGCCTTGGCGAATCGCAGTTCGTAGCTCGCGTAGAACAGGGCGAGCACGGGCGCGGTGAGGCCGATGCCGAGCAGCGTGAACGGCAGCAGGTCGACGCCGGCGAGCCGGCCGTCGGTCACGAAGATCGCGCCGCCGGTGATGACCGCCACCAGTACGGCGATGGGGGACAGCACGATCTCGGCGGCCGCCTTGGAGTTGAGCGTGGAGCGGACCCAGGAGAGGAAGAACGCGGCGAAGTCGTCGGCCGCGTCACGGAACTTCTGGTGGGCCCGGCGGCTCTGGCCGAAGGTCTTGACGACGGAGATGCCCTGGACGAACTCGACGGCGCTGCCGTTGATCGCGCCCATCGCCCGGTCGTAGTCGGGCAGATGCTTGGCCATCCCGGCCATCGTGACGCTGTAGAGGCCGAGACCGACGACGAGCGGCGCGATCGTCACGAGGGTCATCTGCCAGTCGACCCAGAAGAGGTACGCCAGCGACGCGGCCGGGACGACGGTCGCCGTGGTCATCTCCAGCATGGAGTGGGCGATCATGTGGTGCATCGCGTCCACGTCGTCCTGCACGGCCTTCTTCACGGTGCCGGAGTTGCGCTCGGAGAACCAGCCCAGCGGGACCCGGGCGAGCCGGGCCACCAGGCCACGGCGGATGTGCAACTGGAGTTCGTTGTCCGCAAAGTGGGTGAGCGCGCCCGCCGCCAGCATGAAGATCAGCCGGACCAGCAGGGCGCCGGCGCCGATCGCGGTGATGGTCCACGCCTGGTCCGACCGGTCGGGTTCGTTGTCCAGCAACACCCGTCCGAGTTCGGCGATGGCGATGAAGGGGACGACGCCGGCGATCGCCGAGACGGCCTGGGCGGCCACTGCCAGCCGCAGCCTTCCCTTGATCGGGCGCAGGATCTCGCCGAGTGCGGCCTTTTCCGCGGCCATCCGGTCCTCCGTGACCTCAGTTAGACGGTGTCTAATAGATGGATCGACTGTACCCGACGCCCGAGTCGGTGCGTCAAGTGCAGAGGTTGGTGGTGCCGGGTGAAGTGCCGCCGCCGACTGCGGCACTTCACCCGGTCGAGGGGGCGAAGCTGTGTCAGCCCGCTACGGGGACACGCTCCTTGGAGGCGTCGTCGAGGGCCGCGTCGCCCTCCTTGATGCCGTAGCGCGCGTACAGCTTCTGGAGCGGGCCGGGGGCCCACCAACTGGCGCGGCCCATCAGCTTCATGACCGCCGGCACCAGCAGGATCCGGACCACGGCCACGTCGAGCAGGATGGCGATCACCATGCCCACACCGAACAGGGTCATGGTCAGTACGCCACTGGTCGCCATCGCCGCGAGCGGGACGCACATCAGCAGGGCGGCGCTGGCGATCAGCTTGCCGATGCTCTGCAGGCCCGTCGCCACCGCGGCGGTCGGGTCGCTGAGCGTGTCGTACTGCTCCCGGATCCGGGACACGAGGAACACCTCGTAGTCCATGGACAGTCCGAAGATCAGCGCGAACAGCATGATCGGCATGTTGGGTTCGATGTTGCCCGTCGGGTCGAAGCCGATCAGGTCGGCCAGGTGCCCGTCCTGGAAGATCCAGACGAGGATGCCGAACGTGGCCGACAGGGACAGCAGGTTCATCGCGATCGCCTTCAGCGGCAGCAGGACCGAACCGAAGGCCAGGAACAGCAGGATGTAGGTCGCGACCGCGATGTAGAGCAGCATCCAGGGCAGCGTGTCCGCGAGCGCGTCCAGCGTGTCGTCGAAGACCGCGGTCTCACCCCCGAAGTACGCGGTCGCGCCGTCCGGCACCGGGACCTCGCGCAGATCGTTCACCAGGTCGCGGGCCTCCGGCGAGACCGCCACTCCGTCGAAGGTGACGGAGACGCGGGCCGAAGTGCCCTCGGCGCCGCTGATCTGGGCGCCCTTGGCGCCGGGCACCTTGGCGAGCTTGTCGGCGTACGCCTGGAGGGCCGCGCCCTGCTCCGGCGACTGTGCGGGGCCCGAGAGCTTCAGCAGCGAGTCGATGGACTTGATGCCGTCGCCCTCGAAGTCCTTCTCCATGATGTTGTGGACCTGCCGGCCCTCGGCCGTGTCGGGCAGCTGGCGGGCGTCGTTGGCGCCGAACTCGATCCGCAGGAACGGCACCGCCAGGGCGAGCAGGACGCCCAGCGTGACGACCGCGACCGCGACCGGGCGGCGCATCAGGCCGTGGGCCAGCCGGAACCAGGCGCCCTCGTCCGTGGCCTTGGGGGCCGCAGTGCGCTTCTTGCGGCGCAGGGACAGGGAGTTGACCTTCGGGCCCATGACGGCCAGCGCGGCGGGCAGGGCGATGATCGAGAAGAAGACGGACAGCACGACCGCGGCCACACCGCCGTACGCCATGGACTTGAGGAAGGCGAACGGGAAGAAGGTCATGCCGAACAGGGCGACCGCGACCGTGATGCCGGAGACCACGACGGTCCGTCCGGCGGTGGCGACCGTACGCGCGAGGGCGTCGGCGCCGGTGCGGCCGGCCTGCAGCTCCTCGCGGTAGCGGCTGACGATCAGCAGGCCGTAGTCGATGGCGACCGCCAGGCCCAGGATCGTCACGAGGCTCATCGCGAACACCGAGACGTCGGTGAACTGGGCGATGACCCTCAGGACCGCCATGGAGCCGATGATGGAGAGTCCGCCGACGAGCAGTGGCAGGCTCGCCGCGGCCAGTCCGCCGAAGACGACCACCAGCAGCAGGAAGAGGATGGGGAACGAGAAGCCCTCGGCGGCGCCGAGATCCTTGCCGATCTCCTCACCGGCCTGGTGGCCGGTGGGGACGGGACCGCCGCGCAGGGTCTCGAACCCGGCGACGTCCAGCTTGTCCTTGATCTTCTTGTAGGACTCTTCCTTGGTGTTGTCATCGCTGCCGTGCAGGTTCATGGCGACGTACGTCGCGTGCCGGTCCCGGCTCACCTGCGAGGGCATCTTGGTCATCCAGAAGTGCGCCGACCCGGTGACCACCGACTTCGGCAGCGACGAGATCTTGCCGACGACGGCCTTCTGGAACGCCGGGTCGTCGACCGTCTTGTCATCGCTGCGATAGACGACGACCGCGTCCGGTGCGCGCTGCGGGAACGCCTTCTCGGCAAGGAGGGCCGCCTGGCGGCTCTCCGACTTCGGGTCCTCGAATCCGCCGGGTTTCATGTCGCCGAAGACGCCGACGCCGTACACCCCGGAGAGTACGGCGAACACCAGTGTGAGGATCAGCAGGGGCTTGCGCCCCCGGTGGATGAACCGCCCCAACCCCTCGAACATCCCAACTCCCTAGATCGTTTCGCATGTTCCGCTTGCCATGCTTCGAAGCTACGGCAACAGTAACAGCGTTATCAATGCCCGTCCTGGCGAATCGGCGCGCATCGAGGTGGGAGTGAATCGATGCTCACAGGGTCTGACCTAGGACGATAGACGTCTTAGACGGTGTGCAAGATTTTTGGGCGGTGTCAGCGCCGTGTCAGTGAGCGAGGTCTTGGGCTGCTGTCCACCGGCTTGTAAAACGGTGTTGCGATACATTTGACGCATGGCCCGGCTCAAGACTCATGACGAAGCACTCCGTCTCAAGCTCATCAACCGCGCTGCCGCCACGGTCTTCGACCGGGGCACCGCGGCCCTGAGCCTGCGGCGGCTCGCCGCCGACGTGAAGACGTCGACCACAGCGGTGTATTCGCTGTTCGGAAACAAGGCCGGGCTGCTCGACAGCCTGTACCGGGAGGCGGCCAGGCTGTTCGTCGCGCGCCTGGCCACGGTCGACTCGTCCGACGACCCGGCGGCCGACGTCATCCGGCTCGGCAAGGCCTATCGCGAGTACGCACTGGCGAACCCTCACCTGTACGCGATCATGTTCGCCGACCGCACCGTCGACTACGAACCGACACTGGAGCGCAGGACAGAAGTCGGCGAGACCATCCAGCCGCTCGTCGACGCGGTGGTCAGAGGTCAGGCGGCCGGCCAGTTCAAGGACGGCTCGCCCGATGTGATCGCCCTGTCCTGCTGGGGCGCGGCCCATGGCCTGGTGTCCCTGGAGCTGTCCGGGAACGAGCCTCCGGGGCTCGACATCGGCGACGCCTACGAAGCCACCCTGCGTGCCGTCGTCAGCGGCTGGCGCCGCGGCTGAGACGGCACAGGGCCGTCCCGCCGCGGCGCAGGCGGCTCGCTGCCGGCCCGGCGTCGCACGCCCGCCGGGCCGGCACATCAGTCAGTGAGCCCGACGTCCTCCGCCAGGAGCACACCTACCCCCGCGCGCAGCCCCGTCCACTGTCCCGGCACGGCACCGGCCCGCAGCTCGTCGACCCGCTGGGCCCCCGGGCTCAGCACCAGCCGCCCGATCGTCAGGACGCCCGCCGACGTACGCTCCGCACGGCGGTCCGTCTCGCGCACGATCGTCTCGATCGCCGCCGGGGCGAGGGTGGGCTCCGGCGGGAAGGGCACGGTCCACAGATCCGCCGGCAGGACCGGATACAGTGCCAGCCGCCCCTGGTCGCCGGGCTCCGGCCGGGCCTCGCGGAACACCACGCCGGCCCAGCCCAGCCTGCCCGCCCCCGCCGCCGGCCCGAGTGATGACCGCTCGGCGCGCACCGGGGGATGTCCGGCCGGCTCGGGACCGTAGACGAGGGTGACGCTCGCGATGTCGGCGCCGGCGGGGTCGCGGACCGTGACGTCCACGCACCACTCGCCGTTCCGGTGACCGCCGCGGGCCTCACGGTGCAGGGTCAGGGAACCGCCGGTGAACCGCAGCCCCTCCAGCCGTACGCGCAGCCCGCGCAACTCCCGCAGATGCAGCAGCGGCCAGCCCTCCGGGACCACCCAGTCGCCGGCCGCGACCGCGTGCTCCACGACCACGCCGACCGGGACCGCCGGGGCGCCGTCGACCCGTACCTCCGACAGACACGGATGCCGATCGGCGTCCCATGTGCGCGTGGTGCGCAGGGACCGGAAGATCTCGTACTCCTCCACCTCGCCGAGGTGGTGGTCCAGCGCGTGCAGCCTGGGCAGGTCCGGATGGCCGGTCAGCATGCCGAAGCCGCGCAGCTGACCCGGCGCCAGTACGGCCCCGATCCGGCCCAGGAACACGGCCTCGTCCGTGTGGCCGGAGGCGAGTTCCGCCACCCAGCGGCGGGCACCCTCGCCGGGGTCGAGCGTCGAGACGTAGCGGACGGCGGCGGAGTAGTTCGCGATGACCCCGAGCCGCTCCCAGGTCGGCCAGCACAGGGTCTGCACCGGCAGTCCGAGATTGTCGCGCGCCCAGAAACCGAGCCGGGCGAGCGCCTCGTTGCCCGCCGCGTAGTCGATCTGGCCGACCATTCCGCCCATCCGGCCCGCGAGCGACCCGACGTTGCTCAACAGCCGCAGCCGGGCGCGCCGTTCGGGACGCGCGAGGATCGCCGTGACCAGGTTCGCGAAGCCGGTGACCTTCACGTCGACCGTACGCACCACGGACTCGGCCGACTTGCGGTCGAAACGGGCGGGGTCGTCGATACCGGCGTTGTGGACCACGAACTGCGGGCCGTCGCCGAGTGCGGCGAAGGCCTGCTCGACCTGCCCCGCGTCCGTGCAGTCGCAGCGCAGATAGTCGATGCGCAGCCCGTCGGCGGCCGCCTGCGCCAGATTGCGGTGCACCGTACGGTTCTCGTCCGCGCGGCGAATCTCGCCCCGGGCGGCGGCGAGGTCCCGCGGGGTGCGCGCGCCGGCCATCCGGCGGCGGCGCCAGGCGGTGAACTCCTCGTCGTCGAGGGCGTTCACCTCGTTCGCCTCCGGGCGCTCGCCGCGGCCCGTGACGACGACACGGCAGCCGAAGGACTCGGCGAACGCGCGGGCCGCCGCGAATCCGACACCGCGCGCACCGCCGGTGATGAGCACGGTGTCAGCGGGGCCCGGCGGACTCCCGCCGGGCGGGCACGCGGGGGCGGGACGGCCCGCGAGCACATGGCGTACGCCGTCGCGGTACCCGACCTCGAACTGATCCGGTCGTACGTACTCCCGCTCGACCGCGTCCGCGATCGCGCCGGCGTCCGCGCGGTCCAGGTCGACCACGACGATTCCGGCGGCGGGCAGTTCACGCGGCAGGCACTTCGCGAGACCGGCCCAGATGCCGCCCAGCGGCTGCGGCACCTCGCCGTCGCCGTGGCCCGAGAGCCCGCCGAGCCGGGTCAGGGCGAGATAGACGTGCCGTCCGAAGCGCGGCTCGTCGGCCCAGCGCCGATAGGCGGCGCGGACCGCCTCGGTGGTGCGGGTGAGCGCCGACTGCCAGCCGGTGTCGCCCAGTTCGTACGTCTCGCCCATCACATTGAGATCGACGATGCCGTCCCAGCCCTCCGCCCGCAGCGGCGTGCCGGGATCGGACCGCACGACCAGCGCGCCGCGCTCGCCGAGTTCGGCGGACACGGCGGCCACCAGTGCGGCCGACTCACCGACGAGCAGCAGCCGGCGGCCGGCCAGTGGACGGCCCGGCGCGGGGCCGTTGTGCGGCACGGGGACCGGTTCCCAGACGAACCGGTCGACCGGACGCACGAAGGCGTCCGGGTCGAACGAGGAGAGGTGCGGCCGGACCGCGGGCCACTGATCCGTGGCGGGCGCGGGAGTTGTCGTCGGATCCGTGGCGGGCGTGGAGCCGGTGGTCGTCCGGGCCGTTGCCGGCCCGGCGCTGGTGGTCGTCATCGGTGGCGCTCCTCGGCCTTCACCTGGATGCCGCCCTTGGGGAACAGCGTGATGAACGCACCCTCGCGGGCCGCGTCACGGGTGAGCGAGAGCCGGAACCTGCCCGACACCGCCGCCACCGTCTGCTGGAGCAGCGCAAGACCCATCCGCTTGCCGATGCACTGACGCCGACCGCCGCCGAAGGGCAGATACGCCGAACGGTCCTGGGTCGGCGACGCACCGGGCCGGAACCGCTCCGGGTCGAAGCGCTCCGGGTCCTCCCACTGCTCGGGGTTGTAGTGCGCCCCGTACACGGAGACGAGCAGCGGCGTCCCCGCGGGGATGTGATGGCCGGCGAGAACGTCCTCCCCGATCGCCTCACGGGTGAACTGCCAGACCGGCGGATGCATCCGCAGGCCCTCGTCGACGACCATGCCCGCATAGGTGAGCCGGGACAGGTCCTGCGCGGTGGGCATACGGCCGTGCAGCAGCCGGTCCGTCTCCTCCTCCAGCCGCTCCCGGACACCCGCGTCCCGCGCGACCTCGTAGAGCGTCCAGGACAGCGAGAGCGCCGTCGTCTCGACGCCCGCCAGGAACAGCGTGACGAGGTCGGCCCAGAGCGCGTCCTCGGGAAGGTCCGACTCCCGGATGAGCGTGGCCACTTCACCGCCCACGCCGAGATCGACGTTCTGTGCGGCCTCGGCGACGACCCTCTCCAGGGTGCGCCGGGCGCGGGCGACACGGCGGCGGTAGGGGGTCGGGACGAACGACGGGATCGCCTTGTCCAGCGAGCCGACGTTCTTGAAGATCGCCTCCAGGGCGACCGAGACGGCCTGCGCGAACTCTCCGCCGTCCTGGGACAGGTCCTTGCCCACCAGCGCCAGCCCCATCACCCGGCAGGTCAGCTTCATGGACTCGGTGAAGAGGTCGAAGGGCCGCCCCGTGCGGGCGTGTTCGGCCCAGCGGTCGAGCAGGTCGGCGACGGCCTCGTCGCTCTGCGCCCCGCGGGCGGCGATCGCGTTCGGGGTGAAGGCGGGATTGACGACCTTGCGGTGGCCGCGCCAGTCGCCGTCGTCGAGGGTGAGCAGCCCCTGGCCCATGAACAGTTCGAACGCCTCGTAGTACGCGCCGCGCGCGTAGTTGCCGGCGTTGCCCTGGAGCACCCGGCGGATGGCGTCCGGCGCGGAGAGCTGCACGGTCGGATTGTGCGGCAGGATCGGCAGCTTCACCACGGTGCCGTGGTTCTGCTGGGCACGCAGCGAGTACCCCGGAGGGTCGGACGCGTACGCCACGGTCGAGATGACGGGCGAGGACAGCGGGAAGCTCGTCGGCCCCTGGACCTGCTTCGCGCGGGCTCCGGTCACGGGGCAGACGCCCTCGGGCGCCGGCGGCGCGGCGGTCGTCCTGTCGTGTGCCTCGGTCACGATGTTGCCTCCTCGGCAGGGCGCCGGCGTTCGCGGTACTCGCCGGTCGACTGGTTCACATGGCCGAGTACGACACCGGTCATGTCCTTGATCTGCAGGACCACGTCTCCGGCCGCGGTGACCGCCACGGCCCGGTTGTCCTCCTCGCTCTCCAGGTCGAGAAGCGAGGGCAGTGAGTACAGCTCGACCCGGGTGCCCGCCGCGGCGAGCGTGGCGTCGGTGTGGCCGCCGTAGAGATCGATGCGGCGGATCGTGCGGGGGACGGCCAACGGGGTCCAGTCGCCGTCGCTGCGGTCGAGCACGGAGACCCGCGCCAGACCGTCCAGCAGCACGGAGGGCACGACGAGTCCGGAGAACCAGCGCTCGATGCCGGGCCGGTCGGGCGTGTAGCGGGCGCGCCTGCCGTGCGGATGGGTGCGGGTGTCACCGGTGGAGACGAACACACCGCTCAGCAGGACGGCCGGGTTGGGCAGGTGGTACGGGTCGGCCATGGGCGCGGCGCCCTGGTCGTCCCAGTGGTCCCAGCGCGGCGCGGCGACAGGCTCGTCCCGCAGCCGTACGCGCGCCGAGAAGTGACGGCGGTCCTTGACCAGCAGCCGCCCGTTCGGAGCCAGGACGTCGCCCGTCACCTCGATGTCGACGACGCTCTCGGCCGGGCCGTGGGTGACGAGGCGGGCGGTGATGCGTTTGGTCTCGTCGCGGCCCGGCCGGTAGACACGCAGGAACGAGTCGAGCCGGATGTCCTCCAGGACGGCCGGGACGCGGCCGGGCACCAGATGCATGGCGGCCTGCGCGGCGAGTTCGGGGACGAAGGTGCCGGGCAGGGTGGGATAGCCGTTGACCACGTGCTCGTGGAGGTAGGCGTCCCGTTCCTGGTTGAAGGTGCGGACCACGGTGAGCCGGTCGGGGCTGCGGTCCACGATGTCGTCGACGAAGAAGTCCGGCAGGGCGGGGGCCGTGGCGGCCGCGGGCACGGCGGGTGCCGTGGGAGCCGCGGGCACGGCGGGTGCCGGCCCGGTCCTGCAGAACTCCAGATAGCCGGGGACGGCCGCCTCGATGGCGGCCCGCTCGGGGTCGCCGAACAGCACGGTGACCGGGCTGTGTTCGGCCTGGTCGAGCTCGTGCAGGAAGTGGTCGATCCCCTCCGGGGTGGGCATGGCGGTGAACTGCGCGCTCTTCGCGAGGAAGGTGCGCATGATCGGGGTCGACCCGAGACCCACGTCCCGCCACAGCGTCCAGCCGATGGTGAACTCGCGCAGCCCACGGGAGACGCTGTGCAGGGCCGCGGTGTTGAAGTAGTCGTTCGCGGCGCCGTAGTCGGTCTCCCCGGTCTGGCCCGTGAAGCCGACGAAGGAGCCGAAATTGCACCAGCGGCGCGGCTGACGGTCGCCGAACGCGGCCTTGAGGTTCGCGTAACTGCGGACCTTCAGATCGCGGACGGTACGGAAGTCCTCCAGGCTCTTCTGGTCCACCGACGCGGCACGGTTGGTGCCGGCGATGTCGAGCAGCAGCTCGACGCCGTCCGCCTCGGCCGCCGTGATCCGCCCGACGACCGTGTCCACGGCGTCACGGTCACGGAGGTCGCAGACGTGGTACGTGACCCTGTCCGGGCCGCAGATGTCCTCCAGCGTCCGCAGATTGGCCTGCACCTCGACGGCGGCGGACAGCCGGTCGAAGGCGGCGTTCGCCTCCTTCACGGTGAGCCGGTCCGGCCCGGTGCTGCGCGCGCGGATGAAGTCCTTGCGGGTCAGCCCGGCGTCCTGCGCCGTCACCCCGTCGAGCCGGGTGGAGCCGATGACATGGAGCCGGGGCCGGTCGCGGCGCGCCAGGGCGGTGAGCAGCTCGGCGCCGATACCGCGCCCGCCGCCCGCCGCGACGACGGTGTACCCGTGCGGCGCGGCCGGGGCCCGGACGGCTCCCGGCTCCGGGACGGCCTGCCACAGAAGCCGGGTGCCGCCCGCGAACGAGACGACGGGCAGCATCTGCTCGGCCAGGGTCTCCGCGGCGGCGTCCGTCTCGGCCGCCGACAGCTCGGTGGCGTCGTGGACCACGGCCAGCACCGAGGACGCGGGCCATTCGAGTGCGAGGCTCTTGACGAACCCGGTGAACAGGCCGGTGCAGGGATGCGGCACCCGGGACGCGTCGATGCCGCCGAGGACGACGACGGCGAACGACTCGGGCCGGTCGGGCAGTTCGGCGCAGGCCTTGGCCGTACGGAACACCGCGTCGTGCAGCCGGAGCAGCCGCTCGGAGGGCCCGGCGAGCGGATCCTCCTGCGACAGGTCGACCAGGACGCGCACATGCCGGGGCCGCGTGTGCAGGACGTCGGCCTCGATGCTCTCGTCCTGAAGCGGTGTCAGCACGGTGCTGCCGGGGTGCGGTTGGTGTGTGCCCAGCGTGGAGAGACGGTCGGTCAGCACGACGGTGTCGGGCGGGAAGAGCGGTGGGACGGGCCCGCCTGCGCGTGCGGGACGTGCCGCGGGGGCGAGCCGCAGGACATGCCGGTCGAGGAGGTGCGGTGCGGCCGGGGCCGTCTGCTCAGCGGATGCGGGCTCAGGCGGTTCGACCGGCTCGGTGCGGGTGGCCACGCGCGGTGCGGGCTCGGTGGTCGTCCGTCGTGCCGGTTCGGTGGTCGTACGCGGTGCCTGCTCGGCGGTCGGGCGCGGTGCCGGTTCGGCCGGCGTGCGCGGCGCGTCCGGGTGGCGCAGGCGCAGCCGGTGGACCGGGCCGCCGTCCTGGACGGCGCGTTCGATCACCGCGGTCCCGCCCGACGGTGTCCGGACGGGCCCGGACGCCGTGAGGAACGCGATCAGTTCGCGGGCGCCCTCGGCGCCCAGCAGGGTCGTGGAACCCTCGTGCGGGGCGGTCACGCTGCCACGCTCCTTTCCATGACGGCCAGCACGGGCAGGCCGGCCTCCTCGGCGAGGGACCTGCGGGTCACGACGAAGAGGAAGGCGCCCTCGGCGGCCCGGCGGCCCGCGGTGTCGTTCCACCCGGGCAGCGCCGTTCCGTTGACGCCCGCCACGAGCGCGACGTCGATCTCCCGGAAGTCCAGGTACGAGCCGGCCACGTCGAACGCCTCCAGCAGCGATGCCTCGCCCGCGTCGACCGTGATGTTGAGTCCCCGCAGGTCGAAGTAGTTGGACAGCCGGGCCGCGATGACATTGGGCATCTCGCCGGGGAACGAGTCCTCCGTCGGTGCGGCGATCAGACCGGTCGCCCGTTCCTCCAGACGCTGAAGGAACTTGGCCGTGGCGGCCGGCTCACCCGCCCCGGCCACCGCGTGGCCGATCTCGTCGAGATAGGCGCGGGTCTTGTAGAGCAGGGCGTTGCGGGTGGCGCCGGTGTGGCCGACCACCACGCCGGTGGTCCGGTGGTGGCCGAGGCACAGCTCGCGCACCCGCTCGTCGAGCCGCTGCATGCAGCGGACCATCATCAGCTGGGTACGGTCGGTCGTCCGCGCGGTCGGCGGTGGCATCCGCAGTTCCTGGAACGGCGGTACGGGGTACGCCGGCCCGAACGACGGCTCGAAGTCCTTGGCGGACCCGCCGTTCGCCGCCCAGGCCGCGACCTCGTCGGCCTCGGGGCTGCCCGGCATCTGGGACGACCAGCCGACCACGACCAGATCCTCGCCGAGCGGCGCGGGAAGCGCCGCGGGGTGCCCGGAGCGGGTGCCGGGGTGGTCCTCGGAAATGATCATGTGGGCGTTGGTGCCGCCGAACCCGAAGCCCGACACCGCGGCACGGCGGGGGCGGCGGGCGTCGGCGGGCCAGGGCACCGGCCGCTCCGGCACCGTGAGACCGTCCCCCTGCCCGGCGAGCGCGTCCGGCAGCCGCTCGAAGCGGTATTGCGCGGGGATCGTGTCGTGGCGCAGCGCCAGCAGGGTGTGGATCACCGACACGACACCGGCGGCCCAACCGCAGTGCCCGACCAGCGACTTGTTGGAGGTGACCAGTGTGGTGCGGCTGCCCGAGTAGCGCTGGGCGAGGCTGGTGAACTCGGCCTCGTCGCCCGCCGGGGTGCCGGTGGCGTGGGCGACGATCCAGTCCACGTCGTCCGGGCCGAGGCCGCTGCGGTCGAACGCCCGCTCCACGGCGAGCTCCTGGCCCGCGGGAGCCGGTGCGTAGATGGCCTTCCCACGGCCGTCCGCCGACAGACCGATCGCCGAGACGATGCCCAGGACCCGGTCACCGTCGGCGCGGGCGCGCGAGAGCCGCTTGAGCACGACGAGCCCCGCGCCGTCCGAGAACAGCGCACCGTCCGCGCCGGCGTCCAGCGCGCGCACGGCGCCGCCCGCGGACAGCCCGTTGAGCTTGGCGAACAGGATCGAGCCGCTCGGAGCTAGCGCGAAGGAACCGCCGCACACGGCGATGTCGCTCTGCCCGGAGAGCAGATCGCGTACGCCGAGGTCCATCGCGTAGAGCGAGGACGAGCAGGCGGTGTCCACCATGTGCAGCCGGGTGCCCGACGGCAGGATGCCGTCCATGGCGTCCTGGCCGACGCGGTGGGGGAGATACGCGGCCGAGGGGTCGTCGCCGCGGCTGAACCGCCGCCGCAGGGCGTCCCCGACCGGACCGTCGAGGGCGTCGTCGCCGTCCTCGGCGAGGGTGTCCAGCGCGGAACGGAGAACGAAGGCCTCTTCGAGGTGCTGGCTGCCGTCGGGGGTGTAGCCGACGCAGAAGGAGAAGCGGTCCGCGGATGTCCGGCGTACGCCGTCGAGGGCCTGGTGGAGGCTGTGCCGCAGCCAGAGCGCGGTGTGGTCGAGGCCGGCGTCGGCGAGACCCTCCGCCCGGAGCTTCTCGTGCGGCTGGAAGCCGGTGATGAAGCCGGACCGCCGCTGATAGGTCTTGTCGGGCGCGCGACGGTCGTCGTGGTGGAACCGTGCGATGTCCCACCGGTCGGCGGGAGCGTCGACGAAGAGCTCCGCGCCGTCGAGCAGGAGCCGCCAGAACTCCTCCGGGGAGGACGCTCCGGGTATGGCCATGCCCATGCCGACGACGGCGATGGGATCATCGGCGGGGTCGGTGGAATCGGCCGGGTCGCCGTCGGATGCTCCGGCGGAGCCGGCCTGTGCGCCCGAGTCCGGGAGGAGCACATCACCGCAGACGGCGGTTTCCCCGGCGGGCAGGAACTCCTCGTCTGCGAGCTCGGGCACGGTGGTGGGCCGGCCGGCCGTGCGGCGGGCCTGGACGGTGTCGGCGGCCGTGCGGCTTGCGCCCCGGCCGTCGGGAGCCTCCGCGGAAGAGCGAGCCGCTTCCGCAGCCGTCGCCGCGCCCGTACTGCCCCGCGCCGCCGTCGCGTCGGCGCCGACCGCCGGCGGCGACACCGTCTCCGTCGCCGCCGTGGAAGCCTCCTCCGCCGGCTCCCGCGTCGGAGACATCGCGGAGCGCAGCAGCGTCAGCCCGCCGTCCGCCAGGACCGTCTGGCCGGTCACCCAGCCCGAGCGTTCCGAGCTGAGGAACAGCACGACCTCCGCGAGGTCCTCCGGGCGGCCGAGGCGCCCCAGTGGCGTCGCCGCGACCGTGTTCGCCCGGACGTCCGCGAAGGCCGGGAACATCTGGCCGACCGGGTTGTCGATGAGGCCGCAGGAGGCCGCGTTCACCCGGATCCCGTCCTCGGCGAGCTCGGCTGCGAGGTAGCGGGTCAGGGCCTCCAGCGCGGCCTTCGACACGCCGACCGGCAGGTAGTTGGCGGGTGTGGTCGTCGCTCCCAGCGAGGAGACGTTGACGATCGCGCCGCCCCGCCCGCCGGCCGCGGCGAGCAGCGGACGCGCGTAACGGGCGCACCACAGGGGGCCCTTGACGTTGGTGGTGTAGGTGCGGTCGAGCAGTTCCTCGGTGATCTCGTCGAAGGGGACGAAGGAGCCCGCGGCCGCGTTGTTGACCAGGATGTCGAGCCGGCCGTGTTCGTCGCCGATCTCCGCGAACATCCGCTCGACCTGCGCGGGACGGGCCACGGAGGCCCGCACCACGCGTACGTCGAGACCGCGGCCGACGAGGGCGCGGGCCTGTTCCTTGGCGGAGTCGTAGGAGTGGAAGCAGTTCAGCAGAACGGTCGCGCCGCGCTCGGCGAGCCGTTCCACGACGATCCGGCCGACGCTTCCCGCGCCGCCGGTGACCAGGGCTGTCCGTCCGGCGAACTCGCCGTCGCTCACAGGGTGTCGGTCATTCACCGGACCGCCGCGCTTCCCGCGAAGGCGCCGTCCGCGGCACCGGCGGCCACGAAGTCGACCACCTTGCCGAACGTGTCGTAGTCGGCGACCCGCAGACCGGCGGGCGGCACGCCCAGTCCGAAGCGGTCACCGAGCCTGCTGAGCAGTTCGGTCTGCTTGACCGAGTCGACACCGAGGTCCGCCTCCAGCAGCACGTCGTCCGTGAAGACCTCCTCGGGGTACTCCATGGCCTCGGCGTACAACGCCCGCACCTGGCCCGCCAGTTCGGCGCGGTCGACGGTCACCTGTGCGGTCGGTGCGGTCGGTGCGGTCGGTGCGGTCTCCGGCTCGGCGGTGTCGGCGGCCGGCGGGGCCACCGGCCGGGCTCCGCTCAGCGCCGGGCGCAGCGCGCCGGCCGCCCGGGCGAGTCCCTCGTCGTCGTCGCGTCCGGCCAGCGGCGCCACCACGTGCGCGCCCGGCAGGGCCTGCTCGACCAGGGCCGTCAGCACTCGGCCCGCACCCGTCTCGACGAACACCCGGGCTCCGGCCGCGTGCAGGGCCGAGACCGACGTGCCGAACTCGACCGGAGTCACCAGGTGCAGGGCCAGCAGCTCGGCCAGATCGTCCCCGTCGCGGTAGAACCGGCCCAGAATCGGCGAGTACACCGGGACCTCGAGCGGACGGCTGGTGAAGGAGGCGATCCGCTCGGTCAGCCGGCGGCGCGCCTGGCCCAGCAGCGGGTTGTGGAACGGGTGCGGCGAGCGCAGCTGCGTCGCCGTGATGCCGATCCGGCCGGCGATCACCGCGGCCGTGTCGATCAGATCGGCGGGTCCGGAGAGGACGGTCTGGTTCGCGCTGTTGTCGACCGCGAGGACGAGATCCGGGTGGCCGATCAGCGCCACCACCTGCTCGGCGCGCCCCCGTCCGCAGCCGAGGGCGAGCATCTTGCCCTCGCTGCGATCGTGTTCGCGTACGACCGAGATCCGCTCACACAGCACGGCGGCGGCGTCCGCCAGGTCCCAGGCGCCCGCGCAGGTCAGCGCCGCGATCTCGCCGAGGCTGTGGCCGAGGTGGACCGACGCGCGGGCGCCGCGCTCGGCGAGGAGCCGGTGGGTGGCGACGGAGGCGGTGAAGACGGCCAGCTGGAGGGTGTCCGGGGCGGTCTCCAGCAGGGTGGCGGGGCTGGGCGGATCGGGCTGGAAGACCGTCGGTGACACCGCGCGGCCGAGCCGGTCCTTGGCGACGGCGTCGACCTCTTCAAAGGTGGAGCGTACGGCGTCGTCGCCGCGCTCCCAGAGTCCCTTGAGGGTGCCTGGGCGGTACGCGCCCTGCCCGGGGAAGAGGGCGACAGTCATGTCCAGTTCTCGGTTCATCGGTCTTCCCATCGTCGTTTCTCGGGCCGGGAGCGGCCCTCAGGTGCTGGTCAGCCAGGTCTGGTGAAGCGCCCCGGGCTGCGCGCCCTCGATCGCGAGGGCGAGCAGGTGCCGGGAGGTCGGGCGGAGGAGTTCGAAGGACCAGTCGGCGGACGGTCCCGGCCGTTCGGTGTCGTGCACGGTGATCCGGCGCCCGGTGGCCGGTCCGCGCGAGGCGAAGGAGCATCCCGCGAGGCTCCGGTGCAGTCCGGTGCCCTGCGCCTTGAGGTAGGCCTCCTTGAGGACCCAGAGGTCGCCGACCCGGGCGACCAGGTCGGCGGGGTCGAGCGCCGCGAGCTCCAGGAGTTCGTCGGCGGCGAAGAACCTGCTGATGTAGTGCGCCGACTCGGCTGAGGCCGCCGTCCCCTCCACATCGACGCCGCACGCCCGGCCGTGTGTGACGGCGCAGACGATCAGGCCTTCGGTGTGGGAGAGGCTGAACCGAACACCGTCGGTGTCGGGTTCGGGCTCGGGGCGCCCGTACCGTCCGGTCGTGAACCGCCAGCTGTCGAGCGGACGGCCGGTGCGGTCGCTGAGCGCGTATCGGCACAGCAGCCGACGGCCCAGGAACCGCTGCCGGGCGGCGGGGGTCACCAGCCGTGCCCCGCGGGCCCGTTCCTCCTCGGTGAGGAGCCGGTCGCCGCCGAGGCCGGCGGCGAACGGGGTGACGGCGTGTTCGGGCAGCAGCCACAGATAGGCGGCCCCGGTGCCGGGGGCGGTCCCCGTGCGGGGGGTCCGTTCGGCGACGGTGATCGTGTCAGCCATGCCGCAGCCCCTCTCCTGGGCGTCCGCCGGCCGGTGTCCGCCCGCCGGCCGGGCGGGCGGTCAGGGTGTCGGCGAGCCGGAAGGCGAGGTCGAGCGCCTGCTCCCGGTTGAGCCGGGGGTCGCAGAGCGACTGGTAGCGGTCGGGCAGATCGTCGAAGGTGAGGCCCGGGGCGCCGCCGACGCATTCGGTCACGTCGTCGCCGGTCAGCTCCAGGTGGACGCCGCCGGGGTGCACACCGAGGCCGCGCGTCACCTGGAAGAACCCGGACAGCTCGTCGAGCACGTCGTCGAACCGGCGGGTCTTGCGCCCGCACGGCGCGCCGATCGTGTTGCCGTGCATGGGGTCGGACATCCAGCCGACGGGGATGCCCTCGGCCGTCACCTTGGCGATGAGGTCGGGCAGGACGTCACGGATCCGCTCGGCGCCCATCCGCACGATGAGGGTGAGCCGGCCCGGATCGCGCTCGGGGTCCAGCTTGTCGATCAGTTGCAGCAGTTCGTCGGTGCCGACGCCCGGACCGATCTTCACCGCGATCGGGTTGCTGATGCCGGCGAAGTAGGCGACATGGGCGCCGTCGAGCTGCCGGGTGCGCTCGCCGATCCACAGCAGATGGCCCGAGACCGCGTACCGCTTGCCGGTGTCGACGTCCGTCCTCGTCAGGGCGGACTCGTAGTCCAAAAGCAGGCCCTCGTGCGAGGTGAACAGATCACCGGGGGTGTGCACGCCGTCGGCCGCGACGAGCCCGCCCGCCTGTTCGATCCCGGCGACGAGTTCCTCGTACCGCTCGCGGGAAGGTGATCCGGCCGCGAACTCCCGCAGTCCGTCCCCTGCTTCGGCCGCGCCCATCCGCTCGCGCATGCCGAACGCCCGGACGAGATTGAGGGTGGCGGCGGAGGCGTTGTAGATGCGGACGAGGCGCTGCGGGTCGGGGGTGCGGGCCGCCGGGGTGAAGGCGGAGCCGTTCACGGCGTCGCCCCGGTAGACGGGCAGTTCGACCCCGTCCCTCGTCTCGGTGGAGGCCGAGCGCGGCTTGGCGTACTGGCCCGCCAGGCGGCCGACCGTGACCACCGGGAGCGCCATGGCATGGCCGAGCACCGTGGCCAGTTGTCGCAGTGTGGCAACGGTACGGCCGATGGAGGCGGCGTCCGCCGCGTCCAGGGACTCGGCGCAGTCGCCTCCCTGGACGAGGAACGCCTCGCCGCGGGCGACGGCGGCGAGCCGGCGCTTGAGGAGGTCGCATTCGCGCGGGAAGACGAGGGGCAAACTGCGGCCCAGGGTCTCCACGGCCGAGTCGAGTGCGGACGCGTCCGGCCATTGCGGCTGCTGGCGGGCCGGCAGGGAGCGCCAGCCGGCCGCGGCCTGCACGGAAGGGACGCCGACCAGGGGAGTGGTCACGCCGTGAGCTCCACTCTGTGAGGCACCGGAGCGAGCGCGCCGGTGACCAGGTTGTCCAGGATGGCCGAGCCGTGACGGGTCATCACGGACTCGGGGTGGAACTGCACCGACGTGAATCCGGGCCCGCGCAGGGCGTGCACCTCGCCGGTGGCGGGGTCGCGCGCGACGTCGACGTAGTCCGCGACCAGCGGGCTCTCCAGCAGATCGCTGTCGGTGTGGGCGGCGAAGGTGTTGTAGTAGTAGACCTGCTCCTCGGTGCCGAACAGATCGACCGTCCGCCGTACGCCCTGGTTGGGGAAGTCCAGCTTGCGCAGCGGCAGTCCGAGCAGTCCGCACAGGACCTGGTGGCTCAGGCACACCGACACGAACGGCACCCGCAGATTGAGCAGGGAGCCGGTCACCGCGCGCAGATAGGCGATCTTGCGGTGGTTCTCCTCGCGGGGGTCACCCGGCCCGGGGCCCAGCACCACGAGGTCGTACCCGGTCAGCCGGTGCGGTTCGTCGAACCGGCGGACGGTGACGTCGAATCCGAGTGAGCGGAGCTGGAGGGCGCCCATGGCCGTGAAGGTGTCCTCGGCGTCGAGGATCAGCAGCCGCCCGCGGTCGGCCGGGCGGGGAGCCGCGGGCGCGAGCCAGAAGTCGGACAGCGGCCCGTTGCGCTCGGCGAGCGCCGCTCGGATCTGCGGGTGCTCGTTGTGCCCGGCGGGACGTCTGCGCCGGGCGATCCGGTGCAGCGCGTCGAGCAGCCCGGCCGCCTTCGCCGCGGTCTCCGCCGCCTCCTTCGCGGGCTCGGAGTCGCGCACGAGCGTGGCGCCGACGCCGATGCGCATCCGCCCCCGCGCGTCGACGTCCGCCGTGCGGATCATGATGGCGGAGTCCATCCGCCGCGCACCGGCCGCGTCGCGGCCGATGAGGGCGGCGACGCCCGCGTAGTAACCGCGGCCCGCGGGCTCGATCTTGGCGATCACCTGGCAGGCGCTCTGCACGGGGCTGCCGGTGACGGTGGGCGCGAGCAGCGTCTCGTGCAGGATCTCGCGGACGTCACGGTCGCTGCGGCCGACGATGCGGTACTCGGTGTGGGCGAGATGGGCCATCTCCTTGAGCCGCGGCCCCACCACCCGCACGTCGTCGCAGACCCGGCTCATCATCTTCAGTTCCTCGTCGAGGACCATGTAGAGCTCGTTGGTCTCCTTGCTGTCGGCGAGGAACTCCAGCAGCCCGGCCGTGCTCGCCCCGCCCTCGGGGTAGCGGTAGGTCCCGCTGATCGGGTTCATCACGGCGACCCCGCAATCGAGGCTCACATGGCGCTCGGGACTGGCGCCGATGAAGGTCCGCTCGCCGGTGTGGACGAGGAAGGTCCAGTACGCGCCCGGTTCGCCGCGCAGCAGCCGGCCCCAGAACGCCAGTGCGGTGCGCACCGACCAGTCCGGGATCTCGGTGAGATAGGTGCGCTTGAGGACGAAGTTGGCGCCGGAGCCGTGGCCGATCTCCTCGGCGAGCACCCGGCGCACCAGGTCTCCGTACGCCTCGTCGTCGAGGTCGAAGGTGCCCTCGTCCGTGGCGAGTTCGATCGGCCAGGCCAGCACCCGGTCGAGTACCTCGTCCACGGGCAGCCGTGACTGCTCGCGGATGTTCATCGCCAGCAGCGGTTCGCCGTCGTCGTGATGGTCGTAGCCGCGTTCGCCGATCACCCGGTAGGGCAGCAGCACGAGCGTCTCGTGGCGGTCGGGCTCGCCGTCGTCGACGACCGGCAGGCCGGCCGTCGACCCGGCCTCGGTGAAGTCGCCGAGCAGCAGGTCGACCGTGTCGGGCCGATCGCTCTCGGGGCGGTGCAGCACGGCGAACGCCCGCCCGCCCGCCGCCAGTTCGTCGAGAGAAGTCATGAGGCGTCTCCTACGGACACGGTGGACGCCGTCGCGAGCGCGTCGTGCACCGCCGCGGCCGGCACGGTCATGGCGCACCGGGTCGCCGCGTACTGAAGTGCCATCCGGTGGAACTCGGGCGTGAAGTCGGCGATCGCGTCGGCCACGACGAAGGGCTGGATGTTGTGGGCGAAGGCGTCGCAGGCGGTGAGCAGGATGCCGACGTGGGCGTAGACGCCGCAGATGACGAGCTGGTCGCGGCTCTGCGCGGACATGAGTTCGAGCAGACCGCTGTCGTGGAACGCGCTGGCCCGCCACTTGGTGAGCACGGTGTCCCGCTCGCCGGGGGCGATGGCGTCCGGGATGCCCCGGTCCGCGGGCTCGGCGGACATGCCCGGCCCCCAGAAGTCCTGCAGCAGACCCCGCTCCTCGGGGGTCATACCGCCGGGCTGGGCCGAGTAGACGACCGGGACGCCGGCGCGCTCACAGCTCTCGCGCAGTGCGGCGACGGCGTTGAGCAGCTCGGTCCGCAGCCCGCCCTCGGCGAACGGTGCGAGGAAGTAGTGCTGCATGTCGTGCACCAGCAGCACGGCCCGGCGGGGGTCGACGGTCCACGCCGCGGTGTTGGCGGGCAGTTCGGCGGGCCGCGGCATGGGATAGGAGTCGATCGGCGCAATCGCCACTGGTCGTGTCCTCTTCTCGCGGGGGATTCTCGCGGGGGTCTGCTCGCGGGCCCGCTCAGGCACCGAGCGCGGCGCCGCCGTCTACGGTCAGGTCGTGCATGGTGATGTGGGCGGCCCGCTCGGAGAGCAGGAACAGCACCGCGTCGGCGATGTGGGTGGGTTCGGCGATCCGGCCGAGCGGGATGCCGACGCGGTACGCGGCGGGCACGCCGTCGACCGACGCGCGCTCGGCGGCGTCCCCCTGGAGGGCGGTCAGCATCGGGGTGCGGGTCGAGCCGGGCGCGACGACGTTGCACCGGATGCCGTGCCCGGCCAGCTCCAGGCCCAGGCACTTGGTGAACATCGCGGAAGCCGCCTTGGAGGCCGCGTAGGCGGACATCGACATCCGGGGCGTCGCCGCCGCGTTGGAGGCGACCGTCACGATCGCCCCGCGCCGGCGGGGCACCATCACCCGGGCGACCGCCCGGCTGGTGTGGAAGACCCCGCCCGCGTTGACCGCGAAGGTCGTGTCCCACTCCTCGTCGCTGAGTTCGGCCGCCGGACCGCTGCGCAGTACCCCGGCGGCGTTGACGAGGTACTCGATCGGCCCGAGCTCGACCTCGACCTTGGCGACCGCGGTGTCCACGTCGGCGCTGTCGGTCACGTCCGTCGCGACCGCGAGCACCCGGGCCCCGGCCGCGTCGAGTTCGGCCGCCAGCTCCCACAGGGCCGGTACGTCGCGGTCGATCAGCGCGACGGGCAGCTCGGCGTCCACCAGCGCGCGGACGACCTCGGCCCCGATCCCGCCGGCGGCGCCCGTCACCACGGCCACCCCGGACAGCGACCCCGTCATCGGGTCCACCGCCCGAGCACACGCCCGACCACCTCGTCCGGCACCCGCAGGGCGCGGGTGGTGAACGAACCCAGTGCGGCCAGGTAGCGCTCCTGGAGACCGGCCTCGTCGACCTCGACACCGCGGCCGCCGGACAGCAGTGTCCGGCCGCCCACGATCACGGTGTCCACATCGGCCGAACCGGCCAGCCACAGGAAGCTCTCGAGCGGCCGCGGGTTCAGCAGGTAACGCCAGTCGTCGGTGCGGACGAGCACCAGGTCGGCCTGCTTGCCGGTCTCCAGGCTGCCCACGGCGTCGTCCCAGCGCAGCCCCTTGGCCGCGATCCGGGTGCCCATCGCCAGCGCGTCGCTGGGCAGCACCTCGGTCTGGTCGGCGCTCATCTCGTTGTACATCTGCCAGGCCGCACGCATCGTCTCGGCGATGCCGGCGCTCGGCATCGAGGAGCCGTCCGTCGACAGGGAGACGTCCAGCCCCTGCCGGCGCAGCGCGGGGACGACACCGGTCTCGGTGAGTGAGGACTCGCCGGAGGGGCCGTACTTGCCGGGGGAGTGGCTGATGTGGGCGCCGCCGGCGAGCAGCAGCTTCTGCTCGTCCTCGTCCAGGAAGGCGCAGTGGCCCGCCATCAACCGCTCGTCGACCAGGCCCAGTTCGGCCAGCCGGCGCACGCCGGTCTCGCCGTAGTACCTGCGCATCAGGTCGACCTCGTTGCGCAGCGCCCCGACGTGGGTCGCGAAACCGGTGTCGTGGCGGGTGACGAGTTCGGCCATCCCGCGCGCCAGCTCGTCGGTCATGTTGGTGACGTACGCGACGCTCGGACGGCACCGCAGCCGGCCCGAGGTGTCCTCGGACGCCAGCCGCAGCAGCGTCTCCACGTCCGCCAGGACGCCGTCGGCGTCCCGGGTGCGCACGAAGCGGTCCTGGTCGGGGGAGCAGACCGCGTCGCTCGCCCAGGTGCTCGCGGAGAAGCGGATACCGATGCGCTGGGCGGCGGCGACCATCGACCGCGGACGGTTGAGCGAACCCATGTCGCCGAGCGTGGTGACACCGCCGCGCAGCTGGGTCCACATCGAGTACTCGGCGATGGCCTGCGCCTCGTCGGGCGTCATCTGCTCGATGAGGCCGTCGAACCGGTCGAAGGTGGCGGATATCTGGTGCATGTCGCCGCCGCCGCCCATGAACGCGACCTCGTCGTCGCGGTCGGAGACCGGCCGCAGCGCGCCGCGCATCGGGAAGCGCATGGCGAACATCTCGTGCCAGTGGGCGTTGACGAATCCGGGGAGCACCATCATCCCGCGCACGTCGCGCCTCTTCAGCCCGGCCTTCCGCGCGGGGTCGAGCGCGGCCACGGCCCGCTCGACCCCGTCGGCCGCTCCCACCGCGGCGATCGTCCCGTCCACGATCAGGACGGCGCCGTTCGCGTGCACGCTCTCCTCGGCGTCCGCCGTGTAGACGGTGCCGCCGGTGATCAGCTGGGCGCTCATGAGGCCACCTCGGGCTCGGCCGCGGCGGGTACGGCGCCGGCGGCGAAGTGCGCGAGCCAGCCGTTCAGCGTGGGCGCGGCCACGAGCGCGTCGAACTCGACCGGGACCTTGTTCCTGCGCCAGCGGCTGACGAGCCGCATGATCTCCAGCGAACTCAGTCCGAGGACGACCAGGTTGGCGTCCGGTTCGATCGCCGCCGGCTCGATGCCGAGCAGCGGAGCGACCACCTCACGCAGATCCTGCTCGGTCGGGGTGCGGGTGTCGGTGTTGTCCACGTCAGCCTTCCTGCTCGGACGCGGCTGTTGCGGCCAGCGCCTTCTTGTCGACTTTGCCGAGGGGGGTGAGCGGCAGCTCGGTCACGTACCGGACGGCGTCGGGCAGCTTGTAGTCCGCGACGCCCCGCGCGTGGACCGCCTGCTTGAGCGCGGCGAGCGTCGTCTGCGGCCCGTCCGCGACGACGTAGGCGCAGATCCGCTCGCCGAGGAACTCGTCGGGTACGCCGATCACCGCGGCGGCGGCCACCCCGTCGAGCGCCAGGAGATGGTCCTCGACCTCGCCGGCGGAGATCTTGTCGCCGCCGCGGATGATCATTTCCTTGATCCGACCCTCGATCACCAGGTCACCGTCCTCGGTGAGCCGGGCGAGGTCGCCCGTGCGATAGAAGCCGTCCTCGGTGAACGCGCGCCTGTTGTAGTCGGGCACCCCGTAGTACCCGCGCAGCGTGTACGGACCGCGGGTGATCAGCTCGCCGATACCGCCGGCGGGCAGCGGGTCACCGTTCTCGTCCACGATGAGCAGCTCGTCCGCGTCGGAGATCGGCCTGCCCTGGGTCGTCAGCACCGACTCCTCCGGATCGTCGGGCCTGTTGAAGGTGAGCAGGCCCTCGGCCATGCCGAACACCTGCTGGAGCGAGCAGCCCAGGGTGGGCGCGATGCGTTCGGTGAACTCGCGCAGCATGCGGGCGCCGCCGACCTGCACCAGCCGCAGGCTGCTCAGGTCGTCCTCGCTCCACTCGGCGGCCTCCAGCCACAGCTGCATGATCGAGGGCACCATCGAGGTGACGGTGACCGCGTGCTGCTCGATCAGGGGGAAGCAGTCCAGGGGGTTGGGGGTGTCGGCGAGCACCGTGGTGCCGCCGGACATCAGGGTGCCGATCACACCGGGGCAGCCGTAGGCGAAGTTGAACTCGATCGGCAGCACCGCCAGGTAGGTGTCGGTGGGCGTCAGTTCGCACACCTCCGCCGCGCGCCGGGCCTGGTACACGTAGTCGTCGTGGGTGCGCGGGATCAGCTTCGGCAGGGCCGTGGTACCGCCGGAGAGCAGGAAGAACGCCACGTCGGACGCGTCGGGCTCGGGCAGCGGCTCCGCTTCGGCGGTGGCGAGTTCGAGCTCGGACACCGAGACGAACCCCTCGGTCTTCGCGCCGAGCACGAACAGCGTGCGCAGGGTCTCGCTGCCGGCCTTCACCTGCCGTGCGAGCTCACGGTGGTCGAACCCGCGGTGGGTCTCGGGCAGGACGTAGCCGGTGGCGCCGCTCAGTTCCACGAGATGGCTGATCTCGGTCGCGCGGTGCGCGGGCAGCGAGAAGACGAGCTTCGCGCCGATCCGCATCAGGGCGAACGAGATCGCCACGAACTCCGGCACGTTGGGCAGCTGCACCACGATCCGGTCGCCGGTGCGCACCCCGTGCTCGAGGAAGCCGGCGGCCAGCCGGTCGGCCCAGCGGTCGAGTTCGGCGTAGCTGATCCGCCGTCCGCCGTGCACCAGCGCGGTGGCGGAGCCGTACTGCTGCGCGGCGTCGCGCAGCACCGTGCCGAGGGTCTCGCCGCGCCAGATGCCCTGCTCGCGGTAGCGCTGAGCGACATCGGACGGCCAGGGAGTGCATCCGGCAAGCATGGGTGGCTCTCCTACTCGGCTTCGGGTGCGGATTCGGTGATGCGGACGACGGCGGCGCCCGCCTCCATACCGGTGCTCGCGCCGATCAGCAGGACGTTGTCGCCCGGCCCGACCTGGCCGGAGCGCCAGAGGTGTTCGAGGCCGAGGAACAGGTCGGCGGCGCCGGTGTGGCCCACGGTGCTGACGTAGTCCCAGACGTCCTTGTCCTCGGGGACGTCCAGCGGCAGCAGGAACATCGCCTCCAGGGCCGGTCGGCCGAAGCCGACGTGGCAGACCCGGGCGATCTGGTCGAAGGTGAGGCCCGCCTCCTTGAGCGTGCGCTCGGCGATCTCGGCGACGCGGTCGCCGAAGTTCTTGATGGGCGGGGCCTGTCCGGCGGCCCACTGCTCACGTACCTTCTCCGCGCGCTCGGCGAAGTTCAGTCCGCGGCCGCGGGTGACACCGGGCGGGAAGAGCTCCTCACCGGCGCGGTGCAGGATCTCCATGGAGGAGTCGGACAGCGAGCCGAGGGCGAGCATCTCGGCGAAGCCGCCGCGCCGCGAGAGGACGACGGCCGAGCCGGCGTCGGCGAGCACGAAGAGACCGGAGGCGCGCCAGCGCTCCACCCCCGGCGTCGAGTAGTTGTCACCGGTGGTGATGAGGGCGGCCTCGTGCGCCGGGTTGGCCGCGAGCCGGTTGGCCGCCACCTCCACCGAGGCGAGCATGCCGAGGCAGCCCTGTTTGATCTCGACGGCCGGCACCGGGCGGTCGACGGTGTTGTTCAGGATGTAGTGCACGGCCGACCAGCCGTCCGGCCCCTGGTGGTGCGTGTAGCTGTGCAGCAGGATGCCGATGTCGTCGGGGCCGTGGCCGGACCCGGCCAGCGCGGCGCGGGCCGCGTCGATCGCCATGTCGGGCGCGGGTGTCGACTCGCTGACGGCCGCGGACCGCATGCCCGACGCCTGCCGGGCCCCCTCGTCGTACAGACCTTCCGCGACCGCGCGCTCGGCCGGGTACAGGGGCGGCAGATGACTGCCGATCCCGGCGAGATACAGGTTCTCGGTCCTCATCGCGCCGACTCCTTCGTGGGTGGGGTGGCCTTGGCGGCAAGCACAACAGCTGCGATCCCGGCCCTCATGAGTAGGCGGTACTCATCCGCCTCCTCTTAGACGCTGTCTATCCCGCACGGGCCTGTGCAGCGGCGATACACGCTCCACGGGCCGGTGCCGGTGGCCGAATTGAGTAGCGACTACTCGGGCCCCTCCGTGCGGCGCGGTGCTGTGCTGGGCGCGTAGCCGCCGCGTGCCACAGCCCGCGGCCCCCTGGGCACAGACGAGGGAGATCCGATGTCGTGGTCGCGTCCGGAACCGGGCGACTGGTCAAGTCCAGCCGAACTCGCGCAGTTGCAGCGGGCGGAGCTGCCGAGGGTGCTCGCCCAGGCGATGCGCTCGCCGTTCTACGCAGCCCGCTACCGGGGCCGCACCGCACCGGTCGGTGCGGAGGACTTCGCCGGCATCGAATTGACCACCAAGCAGGACCTGCGCGACCAGTACCCGTTCGGGATGCTCGCCGTGGACCGCGAGAAGCTGGCCACCTACCACGAGTCCAGCGGCACGGCCGGTGACCCGACCGCCTCCTACTACACGGACGACGACTGGGCCGACCTGGCCGAGCGCTACGCACGCAAGTGGGTCGGCATCCGCCCCTCGGACACCTTCCTCGTCCGCACCCCCTACGGCCTGGTCATCACCGCACACCTCGCCCAGGCCGCCGGCCGGCTGCGCGGCGCCACCATCGTCCCGGGCGACGCCCGTTCGCTCGCCACCCCGCTGCCGCGCATGGTGCGGGTGATGCGCGCCCTGGACGTCTCGCTGACCTGGTGCAACCCCACAGAGATCATGATGCTCGCGGCGGCCGCCAAGGCCGCGGGCCTCCGCCCCGACAAGGACTTCCCCGCCCTGCGGGCGATGTTCACCGCCGCCGAGCCCCTCACCGAGGTGCGCCGCCGCCGGATCAGTGAGATCTGGGGCGGCATCCCCGTGGTCGAGGAGTACGGCTCCACCGAGACCGGCACCATCGCCGGCCAGTGCCCGGACGGCTCCCTGCACCTGTGGGCCGACCGCGCCGTGTTCGAGGTGTGGGACCCGGCCACCGGCGAACTCTCCGGCTCCGGACGCGGCCAGCTCGTGGTGACCCCGCTCTACCGCGAGGCCATGCCGCTGCTGCGCTACAACCTCGCCGACGACGTCGAGGTGTCCACCGCCGACTGCACCTGCGGCTGGCTGCTGCCGACCGTCCGGGTGCTCGGCCGTTCCGGCACCGGCCACACCGTCGGCGCCGCGACCGTCACGCAACAGCGCCTGGAGGAGCTGGTGTTCAGCCTGCCCTTCGAGTACGACGTGATGTTCTGGCGTGCCATGGCCCACCCGGACGTGCTGCGGCTGGAGTTCGAGGCTCCCGACGCGACCCGTGAGCGGGCGGAAAAGGAACTGACCCGACTCATCGACCGCGAGCTCGGCGTACCGCACCGCATCACCGGCCTTCCGCTCGGCACGCTGGTTCCCTCCGAGGCGCTCACCGCACAGCGCGACATCCTCAAGGCCCGCTATCTGTTCGGTGAGGGCGAGGACTGGGACAAGGCGGTCATGTACGCATGAGCCGCCCTCCGCTGCGCGCATCCGACGGCCCGTCCGCACCCCGCCGGCCCCGGCCGGCCCTCTCTCGTCCCCCCGTCGTCCACAGCGGACGACGCCCGACCCGTAAGCGGTGACCCATGGTGAGTGACATGTCCCCCCTGCCGCCGAGCCCCGAGGACCGGATCGCCATCGTCGGCATCGGCTGCCGCTTCCCCGGTGGCGTCGACTCCCCGCAGGCGCTCTGGGAGTTGCTGATGGACGCGGGCGACGCGTCCGGACCGATACCCGAGGACCGGTGGGCGCCGCAGCGCGCCCAGTCCCGGGAGAACGCCGCCGTCCTGTCGCGGGTGATCTCCAACGGCGCCTTCGTCGACGACATCAGTGGCTTCGACGCCGCCTTCTTCGGCATGTCCGCCACCGAGGCCCGCCAGCTCGACCCGCAGCAGCGCATGGCGCTGGAGGTGGCCTGGGAGGCGCTGGAGCACGCCGGCATCCCCGCGTCGAGCCTCGCGGGCAGCGACACCGGTGTCTTCGTCGGTGTCGGCACCGACGACTACGGCCGCCGCCTCCTGGAGAACCTGCCGGGCGTCGAGGCGTGGACCGGTATCGGTTCCTCGCTGTGCGGAGTGCCCAACCGGATCTCGTACACCCTTGATCTGCGCGGCCCGAGCGTGGCCGTGGACACCGCCTGCTCCTCCTCGCTGGTCGCACTCCACCAGGCGTGCGCCGGCCTGCGCAGCGGGGAGATCCCCGTGGCGCTCGCCGGAGGCGTCATGCTGATGGCGGGCCCGGGCCTGACGACCGTCCTCGACATCGCCGGGGCCATCTCCCCGGACGGCCGCTCCAAGGCGTTCGACGAGGCCGCGAACGGTTACGGCCGCGGCGAGGGCTGCGGCATCGTCGTCCTCAAGCGCCTCGCCGACGCCCAGCGCGACGGCGACCGCGTCATCGCGCTCGTCCGCGGCAGCGCCGTGCACCAGGACGGCCGCACCGACGGGATCATGGCGCCCAGCCCGACCGCTCAGGCGCATCTGCTGCGCAGGGCGTACGCGGCCGCCGGCGTCGCGCCCGGAGAGGTCGACTACGTCGAGGCGCACGGCACCGGCACCAAGGTCGGCGACCCGATCGAGGCCGCCGCGCTCGCCGAGGTCGTGGGCGACCGGGCCCCCGGGCAGGGCCCCTGCCTGATCGGATCCGTGAAGACCAACATCGGCCACTGCGAGGCGGCGGCCGGCGTCGCGGGTCTCATCAAGACCGCGCTCGCCATGCAGCACGGCGTCATCCCGCCGACCCTGACCGTCGACGGGCCGCGCAAGGACATCCCCTGGGCCGAGTCGGGTCTGAGCCTGGTCGCCGAGGCGACACCGTGGCCGGCGGTGAACCGGCCGCGGCTGGCGGGCGTGGCCAGTTACGGCTACGGAGGCACGATCGCCCACGCCGTCCTGGAGCAGGCCCCGGTGGAGGCCACTCAGGAGGCGGACGCATCGGCGGACGCTTCCCCGGGCGCGGCCGAGGGAACAGGCGCGGCTCCCGCGAGCGCGGGCGTCACGCTCTACCCCGTCTCCTCCGCCAACGAGCCCGGCCTCGCCGCGCAGGCCGCGCGGCTCGCCGACGGCCTCGGGGCATACGACCTCGCCGACATCGGGCACACCCTCGCCCTACGCCGGGCCCACCTCGCCGGACGCGGTGTCGTCGTCACCGCGGACAAGGACGAACTCACCGCCGGCCTGCGGGCGTTGGCCGAGGGCGAGATGCACCCGGCCGTCGTCACCGGCGACGCGTCGGGCCCGTCCCGCGCGCCGGTCTGGGTGTTCTCCGGCCACGGTGCCCAGTGGTCGGGCATGGGCCGTGAACTGCTCGCCGACGAGCCGGTGTTCGCCGCGGCCATCGACCGCCTCGGCCCCATCTACGCCGAGGAGCTCGGCCTCACCCCGCGCGAGGTGCTCACCAGCGGGGAGCTCGGCTCCGTCGACATCATCCAGTCCATGCTCTTCGCCATGCAGATCGGCCTCGCCGAGGTCTGGCGGCGCTACGGGGTCGTCCCCGGCGCGATCATCGGCCACTCCGTCGGTGAGATCGCCGCGGCCGTCGTCGCCGGTGTGCTGTCCGAGTCCGACGGCGCGCGGCTGGTGTGCCGCCGTTCCGCGCTGCTGCGCAAGGTGGCCGGCAACGGCGCCATGATCATGGTGGACCGGCCGTTCGACGAGGTGCGCGAGACCATCGGCACCGACGACACACTGTGCGCCGCCATCGCCGCCTCTCCCACCTCGACCGTCGTCGCCGGTGACATCACCGCCGTCGACGAGGCCGCCGAGCGGTGGGCCGCGCTCGGCCGGACCGTCCGCCGGGTCGACTCCGACGTCGCCTTCCACAGCTCGCACATGGACGAGATCAGCGCCGATCTCGCCGTCGCGGTCGCGGACATCGAGGCCGGGACCGCGGACGTGCCGCTCTACCTCACCGCGCTCGACGACCCGCGGTCCACCCGCCGGCAGGACGCGACCTACTGGGCGGCGAACCTGCGCAACCCCGTCCGGTTCGTCGACGCCGTACAGGCCGCCGTAGAGGACGGGCACCGGACCTTCCTGGAGATCTCCGCACATCCCGTGGTCAGCCACTCGGTCACGGAGACCACCGCCAACGTGCCCGGCGCGCTGGTCGTACCGACCCTGCGCCGCAACAAGACCGAACGCACCACCCTGCTCACCTCGCTGGCCCGTCTGCACTGCGCGAACGTGCCGGTCGACTGGTCGGTCCTCCAGCCCGCCGGACGCCGTGCCGATCTGCCGACGACGGCCTGGCAGCACGAGCGTCACTGGGTCGACGCCCGGGGACTCACCGAGTCGCCCGTCGACACCCTGCTGGGCACCGAGACCGCGGTGCACGCCTCGCGGCTGCGGATCTGGCAGACCACGCTCGACCTGCGCACCCGCCCCTATCCGCGGCGGCACCCGGTCCTCGGCACCGAGATCGTCCCGGCCGCCGTCCTCGTGAACACCTTCCTGTCCGCCGGCCGCACCGACGTCCTGACCGACCTGCGGCTGCGCCAGCCGGTCGTCGTTCCGCAGCAGGAGACCCGGGAGGTGCAGATCGTCCGCGACGACACCGGTCTGCGGCTGGTCTCCCGCAAGCTCGGCGCGCCCGACACGGCGTGGTCCACGCACACCCTGGCCACCGTCGGCGGGGGAGAGCCCGCGGCGCCGGCCGGTGACGCGGACGCCCCCGAGGCGCTCGACCCCGGTCATGTCATCGAGCGGCTCGCCGAACTCGGCGTCGCCGACATGGGATACCCCTGGCGGATCGAGGAACTGCGACGCGGCGAGGGCACGTTGACCGCCGTCGCGAGCGCCGAACTCGACCGCAGCTGGGCGGCCGTCCTGGACGCCGCCCTGTCGATGGCTTCGGTCATCTTCTCCGGCCCCGGCGTGCTGCGCATGCCCGCGCACATCGACCAGGTGACCCGCTCCGGTCCGCCGCCGCGCAGGGCCGCGATCACCGTGCGCCTCGACCCCGCCCGGCCCACGACCGTGCACGTGGAGATCCGCGGCACCGTCGACGGCCAGGAGAGCGACTCCGTCCTCACCCTGCGCGGTCTGCACTACGGAGAGCTCGACGGCGACCTCTCCGGAGAGGAGCAGAGCACCAGCGGCCGGTTCGAGATGGAGTGGCAGCAGTTCCCGGTCGACACCGAGGCGCACACCGCGCTGCCCGACCACACGGTTCTGGTGCTCGGCCCGACCGATCTCGCCCGCTCGCTCGTCCCGGCGTGCGCCGCGCACGGTGCCATGGTGAGCGTGGACGCGACCGCGGTCACCGACGCCGACCATGTGCTGATCGCCCCGACCGCCGCCGAACCGGCGGAGATCGCGGTCGAGTTCGCCCGCATCGTCGCCGAGATCGCCTCCCTGCCCGGCCGTAAACCGCTGCTGTGGTGCCTGACCGCGGGCGTACGGGACGCGGCGACGATCGGCGACCTGGCGGGCTCGCCGCTGTGGGGCATGGGCCGGGTGGCGGCCAGTGAACACCCCGAGTTCTGGGGCGGTGTCGTCGATCTGCCGGCGGGCCCGCCGGACGAGGTCAGCGCCGCGCTGCTGCTCAACCTGCTCCATCTGCGGCCCGCGGAACCGGTGTTGTCGGTCGCGGGCGGCGCGGTCCACGTGCCCCGCCTGGTGCCCGCGACGCCGGTGCCGGACGCCGAGCCGTTCAGCTGCCGCGCCGACGGTACGTATCTGATCACCGGCGGCCTCGGTGTGCTGGGCCTCGAACTGGCGGAGCACCTGGCCCAGCGCGGCGCCCGCCGCATCGTCCTCCTCGGCCGTACCGCGGTGCCGCCGCGCGCCGCGTGGTCCGACGACGACCGCCGGGTCGGCGCGCTGCGCAGGCTGGAGTCCGCCGGGGTCACGGTGAGCACCGTCGCCGTGGACATCACCGACCTGGACGCGACGCGGGCCGCGCTCGACGCACTCCAACTCCCGCCGGTCCGGGGCGTCGTCCACGCCGCGGGCACCGTGCACAGCGCGATGATGCACCGCCTGGAGGCGAGCGCGCTGCGGGAGGTCATGAGGCCCAAGGCAGAGGGCGCGCTCGTCCTGCACGAGCTGTTCCCGCCGGGTTCGACGGACTTCTTCGTCCTCTTCTCCTCGGCGGGCCCGCTCCTCGGCCTGCCGGGCCAAGGCGCGTACGCCGCGGCCAACGCCTACCTCGACGCCCTCGCCGCCCACCGGCGGACCGGCGGCTTCCGGGAGTCGGTCAGCATTGCCTGGACCAGCTGGCGGGGGATGGGCATGGCGACCTCGGCCGACGCGACCGATGTCGAACTGGCCGCGCGCGGCACCGCCGACATCGCCCCGGACCAGGCGCTGCGCGCCTTCGACCAGACCGCGGCGGGCGCCCCGGGCGCGCTGGTCACCGTCATCAGCCTGCTGCGCGGCCACACCGGCCCGCGCCCCGCCCTGCTGGCGGAACTGGCGGGCGACGACGCCTCGCGGCCCACGGAGGTACCGGACTGGGTGGGCCTCACGGGTGACGAACTGGCGGCGTACCTGCTCGACGACGTACGCCGACGGGTCGCGGCGGTCCTCGGCATGCAGCCGGCGGCGGTGGGCGTCCACCGCCCCCTGACGGAGGCGGGCGTCGACTCCCTGCTGGCAGCGGCGGTACGGGTGGCGCTGGAGCGGGACCTGGGAGTGGCACTCCCGGCGACGCTGCTGTGGAACTACCCGACGGTGAGCGAGATAGCGGGCTTCCTGGCAGGCATCCTGACGGAGTCCTCGACGACAGCGCACCAGCCGACGTCGTAACAGCCCGACGCCGAGTGGCGGGCCGGTCGAGATGACCGTCCCGCCACTCAGCCGTGCCCGCCACCGACGCGTGCGCCGGGACGGCATCGCAGCCCGTCCGGCGTTTGAAGCGGCTCAGTCGAACGACGGCGCGCCACTCACTCCTGCGCCGGGTCCTGCGGGGCAACCAATCCAGCCCGTCCGGCGTTTGAGGACATGGCCGCAGGCCGTGCGGCACACGGGGGCTCAGTCGAACG
>NZ_JBEOSJ010000013.1:38865-218267 GCF_040302905.1 Streptomyces sp. NPDC096193
CGAACGACGGCGCGCCACTCACTCCTGCGCCGGGTCCTGCGGGGCACTCATTCCAGCCCGTCCGGCGTTTGAGGATGCGGCCGCAGGCCGTGCGGCACACGCGGGGGCTCAGTCGAACGACGGCGCGCCACTCACTCCTGCGCCGGGTCCTGCGGGGCACTCATTCCAGCCCGTCCGGCGTTTGAGGATGCGGCCGCAGGCCGTGCGGCACACACGGCGACGCGCGGCCGAACAAGGCCCCCGCACCGGACCGCGAGCCCGAGGCGCAAGCCCGGGTGCCGCAACCCCCGGACCCCCACTCCCGCCCCACCCTCCGCTCACCCCTTCAGCAACGCCTCCGCCCCGTCCAGCGACCTCTCCACCGTCAGCCGGAAGAACGCGAGGTCCTGCGCCCCCGGGTCCTTGCTCCGGGCCACCGCCTGCGCGCCCGCCGCCGCGAGGCCCGGGCGGGTCGGGTCCGCCGCGAACGCGGCCATCGTGCGGCCCATGTCCGCCCGTGCGCTCGGGAAGAAGCTGTCGCGGTCGTCCTCCACCGCCACCAGCATGAACGCGCTGTTCAGCAGATAGCGGTAGATCTCCGTCGCGTGGTCGCCGAACCCCGCGAGCAGGAGCACCTTGATGCCGGTGTCGATCGTCGGCAGCGCGGACGGCACGTTCGGCCCCACCACGACCAGCCGCCGCGCCACACCCGGGTACTGCTTCAGGACCTCGCGCCCGTCGAAGGTGAGCGAGCTGAACCAGTCGCGCCACGGAACATCCGGATCCGGTACCGGTATACGGCCGATCACCTGGTCCGTGACCGCCATGACGACCGCTTCCCGGTCACCCACGTGATGGGCGACCACACCGGGCCAGACGTCCAGCTTGGTGGCGATCTGCCGGATCGACCAGCCGTCGAGGCCGCGTTCCGCGGTCAGTTCGACGGCCGCGTCGATGATCTTCTCCGCCGTGATCGGCGGCAGGCCCGCCGAGGCGCGTGAGCGACGGCGCGGCGCTGACTCAGACATGACGAGAAACCTAACGCTGAGGGGAAGTGGCCGGAGCGACTTGACGCCCGGCGACCCGCAGGGCATAGAGTCAGCCTAACCTATTAGCCACTGTCTAAGAGGTGCCCGAACAGACCTGCCCGCTGCCGATACCGCCGCTCACGGCGCTGGTCGAGGCGTGCCCCGCTCGCTCGGGCCGCCGGCCGACCCGACCTGCCGACCGGCGCAATTGTCCGCATTTCGGCTCGCTCCCTGAGAGGCTCCGCGTCATGCGCAAATGGATGCCGCTGCTGGCGGTCTGCTTAGGCACCTTCATGCTGTTGATCGATGTGACCATCGTCAGCGTGGCGCTGCCCCAGATGACCGACTCACTCGACGCGTCGTTCTCCGCCCTGCAATGGGTGGTCGACATCTACGTTCTGGCGCTCGCCGCACTGCTGATGGCGATCGGTTCGCTGTCCGACCACACCGGCGCCCGCCGGGTCTACCTCGCCGGCCTGGCCGTGTTCGCCCTGGCGTCCCTCGCCTGCGGGCTCGCGGACAGCAGTGGCATGCTGATCGCCGCGCGCGGTGTCCAGGGCCTCGGTGCGGCCGCGATGTTCGCCACCAACACCGCGCTGCTGGCGAGCAATTACCGCGGCAAGGACCGGGGCATCGCCTTCGGTCTGTGGGGCGCCGTCAACGGTGCCGCCGCCGCGGCCGGCCCGATACTGGGCGGCCTGCTCACCGAGCATCTGAACTGGCGGTGGATCTTCCTGGTCAACCTGCCCGTCGCGGCCATCGCCCTGATCGTCGGCCACAAGTACCTGACGGGCTCGTCCATCAGGACCGACCGCAGGGTCGACATCCCGGGCACGGTCGGCTTCACCCTGGCCTCCACCCTGTTGATCTTCGCCCTGATCCGTGCGGGCGAGGACGGCTGGGGCGCGGACATCACACTCGCGCTGTTCGGCGGCACGGTGGTCGCGTTGATCGCCTTCGTCCTGGTCGAACGCGGCCGGCGCGATCCGATGCTCGATCTGAAACTGCTGCGGACACCGTCGTTCGGCGGACTGATGGCGGGCGCGGTCGTCTTCAGCGCGGCCGCCTTCGCCAATCTGGTGTTCGTCTCCGTCTGGGCGCAGTCGGTCCTGGAGCTTAGCCCGGTGAAGGCCGGACTGATCCTGATGCCGCTCAGCGGAATGTCCTTCGTGGCGGCGGGCCTTGCCGGCCGCTTTCTCGCGAACGTCCCGCCCCAGTGGCCGATCGGCGCCGGTCTGCTGCTGATCGGCGCCGGCACGCTGCTGGAGATGCTGCTCACCGGCACCTCCGGCTGGACGGCGCTGCTGCCCGGCATGCTGCTGACGGGTATCGGTGTCGGTATCGCCTCGCCGATCCTCGCCTCGGCCGCGCTGGCCGCCGCGCCGGCGAGCCGGGCGGGCATGGCGGGCGGAGCGGCGAACACGTTCCGGCAGCTGGGCTTCGCCGTCGGCATCCCGGTGGTCGGCGCCATCCTGTCCGGCGCGATCGGACGGAAGCTGGCCGACAACGGCTCGTTCGCCGATTCCGACGCGGCGGCCGAACTGGTCACCGGCGGAAGGTCGGCGAGTGTGGTCGCCGAACTGCCCGCCCAGGCGCAGGCCGCGGGCGCGCGGGCCGTCGAGGACGCGTACGCCGCGGGACTCGACCAGGTCTTCCTGGTGAGCGGGCTCGCCGCCCTGCTGGCCGGGGTGCTGGTCCTGCTGCTGGTGCGCCGCTCTCCCGAACACCACGACACCGCGGTACCGGACGACGACGACCGCCCGAAGGCGGCGGCGGAGGGTTCGCTCCGGCCCGTGTGAGAACCGTTTTCCGGGGCCCGCGGCCAACCGCGCGCGGGCCCCGGAAAACGGATGACCGTCCGGTCGGTAGGTCGGCCTTGACGAATTCCTAAATCGGAATGATCGCTTCCGTGAATTTTTCGCAATAGAGTGATTGCGAGCGGAGCGTAGGTCGGTGCTTTTGGCGCCGGTTTTGTCTATACCTGCTTGAAGGGTGGGGGGATGGTTGAGGATTGTACGGGGTTCCGGACTGCGTGCCGCGCGCATCAAGGCAGGATTAACGCAGGACGAGGTGGCCAGACGCGCCGCCATCAGCGTACGAACCGTCCGTCACATTGAACGCGGGCACGTGAAGAATCCGCGGCACGAGACCCTGGCCCGTATGGCCGAGGTCGTCGGATATGAGGCCGCGGCTCCGGACGACGCCCCCGATATCAGCACCCCTGCCGAACCGCCCGCATTCGCCCAGGAGATACGGCTGCTCGGACCGCTCACCGTCCTGAGCGCCGACGAGCCCGTGTCCATGCCGCTCAAACAGCGCGCCCTGCTCGGCCTGCTGGCCGTGCAGCCCGACCAGATCGTCAGCCACGAAGAGATCGCCGACGTCCTGTGGAACGGCGAGGCGCCGCCCGCCTACCCGCAGTTGGTGCACACCTACGTCGCCCGGCTGCGCCGCATCATCGAGCCCGGCCCGGGCCACGGCGGCACCACCCGCAGGATCAGCACCGTCCGCGGCGGATACATCTTCAACAGCGGCGGAGTGCGACTGGACCTCACCCGGTTCGAGGAGCACGCCGCCCTGGCCGCCCGGACCGCGACGGACGACCCGTCCGCCGCGCTCGACCTCTACCGCCAGGCCCTGCGCTGCTGGCAGGGCCGGCTGCTCCAGGACCTGCCCCAGCTCTGGCACCACCCCTCCGTGGTCAGGGTGGCCCAGCGCCACATCGACGTGGCCATCGAGTTCGCCGATCTCGCGCTGCGGCTGAACCGCTCCGCGTTCGCCGTCGAGTACCTCAGGGTCGCCTCGTACGAGGAACCGCTGCACGAGTCGCTGCAGGCCCGGATCATGCTGGCACTCGCCGGTTCCGGCCGCCGTGCGGCGGCCCTGCGCCTGTTCACCGACCTGAGGATGCGGCTCAAGAAGGAACTCGGCGTGGAGCCGAGCGAGGAGATCTGGCAGGCACGCAACAGCATCCTCGTCCAGGACGGCGCCGAGAACCGCCCCGAGGCCGCCGGCCCCGCACCGGGCGAACGGTACGGCGCGCCCGACCACTCCTGGAACGGGCCGCCCGCGGCCCGCACCCCGCCGCCCTCCTCCGCCCGTCCCCGCAGCCTCGCCCCGCCCGCACAGCTTCCCCCGGTGATCGCCCCCTTCACCGGCAGACAGCAGCAACTGGCCGCCCTCGACGGGCTGCTGGCACAGCGGCACAAGGGATACGCGGCGGTCGGTATCGCGGCCATCCACGGTCCCTCCGAGATCGGGAAGACCGCACTGGCCGTCCGGTGGGCCCACCAGCGCCACGACGAGTTCCCCGACGGGCAGTTGTACGCCGACCTGCAGGGCAGCGCCGACCCGTCGGAGCGGCCGGTGAACCCGAGCACCGTGCTCACCCGGTTCCTGCGCTCCCTCGGCGTGCCCGACGAGTGGATTCCGGACAACCCGGAGGAGGCGTCCGCCCTCTTCCGCAGCCTGCTCGCCGGCCGCCGCTTCCTCGTCGTGCTCGACGACGCGGCGGACGCCGCCCAGGTCCGCTGCCTGCTGCCCGGGACACCGGGCAATGTCGTGCTCGTCACCAGCCGGGCACCCCTCATCGACCTGGTGACACGCGAGGGCGCCATGACCATGGCCCTCGACGTCCTGTCCGCCACCGAGGCGTACGAGCTGATCGAGACGTATCTCGGTCCGGAACGCACGGCGGCGGAACCCGAGGCCACCCAGGAACTGGCCGCCGTCTGCGGGCAATATCCGCTGGAGCTGCGCATGGCCGTCGCCCGGCTCGCGGCGACGCCGCACGTCTCCATCCGCGCACTCGTCTCCGAACTCGGCCGCGGCGGTGAGGCGGACAACCTCTACCCGCTGCGCGCCCACCGCGGCCGAGCCGTACGAACAAAGCCGCTGACAGCCGGCGGCAACGGCTGACATGAGCGCTGACAGCCTTACGCCAGGCTGACAGGAAATTCCGTCCCGTCCGCTCCGAAGGAATCATCGCAGCTCAGCGCAGGAATTCCGCGGGCCGCAGGTTGACAGGCCGATTAACCGCACGTAAATCGGCGTTTGCGGCAGCGGAGTTCGGTTGCCCCGGCAGAGGGGCCCACCTAGGGTCACGATCGCGGGCAAGTCCCGATTGGCGGCCGATCCGGCCAATGCTGATGATTCTTAGGCGCCTCGATGTGCGAGGCGCCCTTACGGGGAAATGCCGAACATTCCCCGAAGGCATGCAATAAGCCGTTTGGAGAGGATGGGAAATGGCGAACGTGACGGCCGAAGAAGCCCAGAAATGGCTGATCGAGGAGATCGCCCAGCGCCTGGGTGTGGCGGCGACAGAGGTTCCGCCCGACCAGTACTTCGACGAGCTCGACCTCGACAGCACCCAGGCGCTGATCATCGCCGGTGAGATGGAGAACTGGCTGGGCTTCGAGCTCGGAACGACGGCCCTCTGGTACCACCCCACCATCGAGGCCCTCGCCGCACACATCGCCGAGGAGAGCGAGAAGCGCACCGCCGCGGCGTAGCGCCACGGCGCACCGGACGGCCACTGCCGGACGGTGCGGCCAGGCGAGCGCGACCAGCCGGTTCCGTACCGCTGGTGCCCGGCAAGGCCCGACGAGGCACCGAGAACGTGCCGTTCGGCCGGAGCGGAACCCCGCCACCGACGGCCTTGCCTCCCACATCGCACCAGGCGACTCCGGTACGGCGCCGGCCGCCCGCCCACCGCCGCGACAGTAGCCGATCCGGTCCGCCGCCCCGAGGGCGGCCGCCGACCGCCTCGGTCCCACACGGACCGGGAGCCGGGGCGCCGAGACCGAAGTCCCTGTTCGCCCAGATCCAGAGAGACTTGCCGTGAACTCTTCGCAGGAATCCGACCTCGACCGTCGGCTCGCCCGGGACCCCATCGCCATCGTCGGCCTCTCCGCGCTCTACCCCAAGTCCAGCAATCTGCGGGACTTCTGGGCGAACGTCGTCTCGGCCGCCGACTGCATCGACGACGTGCCCGCCGGACACTGGGACGTCGACGAGCACTACGACCCCGACCCCTCGGTGCCCGACAAGACGTACTCCAAGCGGGGCGGCTTCATCCCCGACGTCCCGTTCAACCCGCTGGAGTTCGGCCTCCCGCCGAACACCCTCGAGGTGACCGACGTCCTCCAGCTGCTCAGTTTGGTGGTCGCCCGTGACCTGCTGAAGGACGCCGGGGCCGACAAGCCCTGGTACGACGCCTCCCGCACCGGGGTCGTCCTCGGCATCACCGGCGCCAACCAGCTCACCCAGCCGCTGACCGCGCGGCTCCAGAGCCCGGTTCTCAAGGAGGTCGTCCGCAGCTGCGGTCTCTCCGACAAGGACGCCGAGGAGATCGTCGCCAAGTTCCGCCTCGCGTACGCCCCGTGGGAGGAGAACTCCTTCCCCGGCATGCTCGGCAACGTCGTCGCCGGACGGGTCGCCAACCGGCTCGACCTCGGCGGCATCAACATGACCATCGACGCCGCCTGCGCCAGCTCCCTCGGCGCGGTCAGGACCGCGGTGAGCGAGCTGCTCGAAGGCCGCTCCGACACGATGCTGGTGGGCGGCTGCGACGCCGAGAACACCATCTTCATGTACCTGTGCTTCAGCAAGACGCCCGCGCTGTCCAAGTCCGGGCGCATCCGCCCGTTCGACAAGGACGCCGACGGCACCCTCATCGGTGAGGGCATCGGCATGCTGGCCCTGCGCCGCCTCGCCGACGCCGAGCGCGACGGCAACCAGATCTACGCGGTGCTGCGCGGCATGGGCACCTCCAGCGACGGCCGGTTCAAGTCCATCTACGCCCCGCGCAAGGAAGGCCAGATGGTCGCCCTGCGCCGCGCGTACGAGGACGCCGACTGCACGCCGTCGAGCGTCGAGCTCTTCGAGGCGCACGGCACCGGCACCGCCGTCGGCGACGCGACCGAGCTGAGCGCGCTGTCCGCGGTGGTCTCCGACGGCAACGACAGCCGGCAGTACGCGGCCGTCGGCAGCGTCAAGTCCCAGATCGGGCACACCAAGGCGGCCGCGGGCGCGGCCGGCCTGATCAAGCTGGCGCTCTCGCTGCACCACAAGGTCCTGCCGCCGACCATCAACGTCGACGAGCCGAACCCCGCCATCGACTTCGCCTCCGGGCCGTTCTACGTCAACACCGAGGCGCGGCCCTGGATACGCGACCCCGAGCGCCCCAAGCGCCGTGCCGCCATCTCCTCCTTCGGCTTCGGCGGCACCAACTTCCACATGGTGCTGGAGGAGCACGGCGACGGAGACGACCTGCGGGTCACCTACCCCGTCGCCCGGGTGCACCTATGGCACGCGCCCGACACCGCCGCCCTCACCGAACTGCTCGCCGACGGCGTGCCCGCGACCGGCGGCCCGGCCCCCGCGGGCCACGCCCGTGTCGCGCTGGCCGCGCGCGGCGAGGACGAACTGACGTCCCTGCGCGACCTGGCGCTCGGCGAACTTCGCGCCCGGCCCGACGCCGACGCCTGGTCGCACCCCAAGGGAGTCCACTACCGCCGCAGCGCCGCTCCGGCCGGCAAGGTCGGCGCGCTCTTCGCCGGCCAGGGCAGCCAGTACGTCAACCTCGGCCAGAGCGCCGTGATGGCGCTGCCGCCGCTGCGGGCCGCCTTCGACCGCGCCAATGTGCACTTCGAGGGTTCCGCGCCGCTGTCCCGCGTCGCGTTCCCGCCGCCGCTGTTCGGCGCCGATGTGCGCGCCGCGCAGGAGACCGCGCTCCAGGCCACCGCGTACGCGCAGCCCGCGATCGGCGCCCTGTCCGCCGGCCAGTTCCGCTATCTGTCCGAACTCGGCTTCGGTGCCGAAGGGTTCCTCGGCCACAGCTTCGGCGAACTGACCGCGCTGTGGGCCTCCGGCGCCCTCGACGACGACGCCTTCTTCGCCCTCGCCCGGGCCCGCGGCAAGGCCATGGCCCCGCCGCCGGAGTCCGGCTTCGACGCCGGCGCGATGGCCGCGGTCTCCGCCCCCGAGGAGCGGGTCGCCGAACTCCTCGCCGACCGCCCCAGCGTGGTCGTCTGCAACCGCAACGCGGCCGACCAGATCGTGGTCGGCGGCGCCACCGAAGAGGTCGAGCGCCTGGTCGCCGCGGCCAAGGAAGCGGGTCTGCGGGCCAGTCGGCTGCCGGTGTCCGCCGCGTTCCACACGCCGTTCGTCGGCCACGCCGTCGACGCCTTCCGCGGTGATGTGGCGCGCGTCGAGGTCCGCCGGCCGAACGGCACCGTCTTCGCCAACACCCGCGGCGCGGCCTACGGCGACGACATCGACGCCAACCGCACGGTCCTCGCCGAACAGCTGATCAACCCGGTGGACTTCGCCGCCCGCGTCGAGGAGATGTACGCCGCCGGGTTCCGCGTCTTCGTGGAGTTCGGTCCGAAAAGCGTCCTCACCCAGCTCGTGCGCCGCATCCTCGGCGACCGTGAGCACACCGTGGTCAGCCTCGACGCCGGCCCCGGACGGGACGCGGACGTCGCGCTGAAGCAGGCCGTCGCCCAGCTCGCCGTCCTCGGACTGCCGCTCGCCACCACCGACCGCTATGTCGCCGAGGCCGTCGCCGACGTGCCCGCCAAGGGCATGTCGATCCTGCTGAACGGCATCAACTACGTCTCGCCCGAGCGCAGGGCGGCCTACCGCGACGCGATCGACAACGGCTACCGGATCGCCGTCCCGGCGACACCCGCGGTACCGGCTCCCGCCGCGGCCCCGACCCCGTCACCGGTGGCCGCAACGCCCCGACCGGCCCCGGTGACGGTCCAGCCCCCGGCCCCCACGCCCGCCGCACGGCCGGCAGCCGCGTCCGCCCCCGCCGCACGGCCGGCAGCCGCCTCCGCACCGGTCCCGGCCCCGGCCGCGACCGCCACGGCGGTGCTTCCCGCGCCCGCGGCCGCGGTGGCGCCCACCCCCGCCCCCGCTCCCACCGTCATGGAGACAGCCCACGTGGACAGTGATCGCCTGGCCGGTCTGGTGGCCGACCATCTCGCCCTGCACGACGACTACCTCAACGGCCAGTTGCAGAGCGCCGAGCGCCTCACCGGTCTGCTGGAGCGCGCCGCCGACCAGGGTCAGCTCGGCCAGGTACTGGCCGGGGTGAACGCCGTCAAGGAGCACGGCCTCGACATCGGCCGCAGCCACCTGCGCGCCAACGAGATCCTGCGCGACCTGGCCGGCCTGGAACTCGGCACCGCGCCCGCCCCGGCGGGCCGCGTCACGGCGGAGCGGACCGCGCCGGCCGTGGCCGCGCCGGTCGCGCAGCCGGTGGCCGCGGTACCCGTCCCGGCCGCACTCGCCGCCGCCCCGGCCACCGCCCGGCCCCTGGCGCCCGCACCGCAGGCGCTGCCGGCGGCCCCGGTGGCCACCGCGCCCGCCATCGCCGCCCCGCCCGCCATCGACGCACCGGTCGCGGCCGGCCCCGCGCCCGCGGGTCTGGACGCCGCGACGGTGGAGGCGGCTCTGCTGGAGGTCGTCGGTCAGAAGACCGGCTATCCGGCGGACATGCTGGAGCTGGATATGGACATCGAGGCCGATCTCGGCATTGACTCCATCAAGCGTGTCGAGATCATGGGTGTGCTCCAGGAGCGGTTCGAGGGCGGGATGTCCGCCGGTCCCGAGCAGTTGGCGGAGCTTCGTACGCTGCGTCACATCGTGGAGTTCATGAGCGCCAACGCGGCGCCGCAGGCGACCGCGCCCGCCACCTCCGCGCCTGCGGGTCTGGACGCCGCGACGGTGGAGGCGGCTCTGCTGGAGGTCGTCGGTCAGAAGACCGGCTATCCGGCGGACATGCTGGAGCTGGATATGGACATCGAGGCCGACTTGGGCATCGATTCCATCAAGCGTGTCGAGATCATGGGTGTGCTCCAGGAGCGGTTCGAGGGCGGGATATCGGCCGGTCCCGAGCAGTTGGCGGAGCTTCGTACGCTGCGTCACATCGTGGAGTTCATGAGCGCCAGTGCCGCACCTCAGGCTCCCGCTCCCGCAGCCGCAGCCCCGGCCGGTCCGGACGCGGCGCGTGTCGAGTCCGTTCTGCTGGAGGTCGTCGGTCAGAAGACCGGTTACCCGGCGGACATGCTGGAGCTGGATATGGACATCGAGGCCGATCTCGGCATTGACTCCATCAAGCGTGTCGAGATCATGGGTGTGCTCCAGGAGCGGTTCGGCGAGAGCATCTCCGCCGGTCCCGAGCAGTTGGCGGAGCTTCGTACGCTGCGTCACATCGTCGACTTCATGAGCGCCAGTGCCGCACCTCAGGCTCCCGCTCCCGCAGCCGCCGCTCCCGCCGGTCCGGACGCGGCGCGTGTCGAGTCCGTTCTGCTGGAGGTCGTCGGTCAGAAGACCGGTTACCCGGCGGACATGCTGGAGCTGGACATGGACGTCGAGGCCGATCTCGGCATTGACTCCATCAAGCGTGTCGAGATCATGGGTGTGCTCCAGGAGCGGTTCGGCGAGAGCATCTCCGCCGGTCCCGAGCAGCTCGCCGAGCTTCGTACGCTGCGTCACATCGTCGACTTCATGAGCGGCGGCGCCTTTGAGACGGCTCCCGCCGCCCCGCAGACAGCCGCCCCCGCGGGCGACACGCCCGCGGCCGCCAAGCCCGGCGGCGGCATCGGCCGCGCGCAGGCCGCGCTCGTCGATCTGCCCACCCCCGACCGGCTCGTCGGCGCGTACGCCGAGGGCTCGGGCGCGCTCGTCGTCGACGACGGCGCCGAGCTCGCACCGGCGCTGGTGAACCGGCTCATCGAGTCGGGCCGCCATGTGCACGTCCTGCGTCTGCCGGGTGTCGCCGAGCGCATCAGCGGCGTCAAGGACCACGCCCTGTCCGGCTGGGGCGTGACCGAACTGGCCGAGCAGATGGAGGAGATCCTCGCCGACCGCATCAGCCTGGTGCTCGACCTCTCCGCCGCGCGGGGTGCCGACTGGTCCGAGGGCGTACGCCGCCTCGCCCACACCCTGCTCGCCGCCAAGCACGCCGTCCAGCCGCTGACCATCGCGGCCGCCTCCGGCCGTGCCGCCTTCGTCACCGTCACCCGCCTCGACGGCGCTTTCGGCCTCGGCGGAGTCCCCGAGGAACTCGCCCCCGCCGGCGGGGCCGCGGGTCTCGTCAAGACCCTGGCGGTGGAGGCCCCGGAGCTGTTCTGCCGGGCCGTCGACATCGCCCCCGCGCTGAGCCCGGACGCCGGAGCCACGCTGCTCCTCACCGAGGTCGAGGACGCGGTCACCGACACGGTCCAGGTCGGCCTCGACGGCGCCCGCCGCGTCGGTCTCACCCTCGCCGAGCAGTCGCTGACCGCCACCGACACCGAGACCGCGCCGCAGCTCACCCCCGAGGACCTGCTCGTCGTCACCGGCGGCGGCCGTGGCATCACCGCCGCCTGCGTCGTCGAACTGGCCAAGCGCCACCGGCCCGGACTGCTGCTCCTCGGCCGCACCCCGCTGGAGGAGGAGCCCGCCTGGGCACAGGGTGTCGACGCGCCCGCTCTCAAGGCCGCCGCCGCCTCCCACCTGAAGTCCGCGGGGGAGAAGCCCACCCCGAAGCGGGTCGAGCAGCTCTACCAGGCCGTCATCGGCGCCCGTGAGATCCGCAGGACCCTCGCCGACGTCGAGGCCGCCGGCAGCCGGGCCGAGTACCTGGCCGTGGACATCACCGACCCGCAGGCGACCGCCGCCGCGCTCGCCCCGCACAAGGCCCGCATCACGGGTCTGGTGCACGGCGCCGGCGTCCTCGCCGACCAGCTCATCGCCAACAAGAAGGCGTCCGAGGTCGAGCGGGTCTTCGCACCCAAGCTGACCGGACTGCGCACCGTGACCGCCGCGCTCGACCCCGAGACCCTGCGGCACGTCGTCCTCTTCTCCTCGGTCGCCGGATTCTTCGGCAACCGCGGCCAGTCGGACTACGCCATGGCCAACGAGGTCCTCAACGCCTGGGCGTCGTCCTGGAAGCAGCGCCACCCCGCTGCCCGTGTCACCTCCCTCAACTGGGGTGCCTGGGACAGCGGGATGGTCTCCCCGGAGGTCAAGGCCGTCTTCCAGGAGCGCGGCATCACGCTGATCCCGGTAGACACCGGAGCCCGGATGTTCACCGAGCAGTTCGCCCCGGAGCGCGCCGGTGACGTCGTCACGGTGCTCGGCCCGACGACGCCCCTGTCCGAGCCCGAGCGGACCGCCACCACGGCCACCGTCACCGTCGAACGCCCGCTGGCGGCGCTGGAGACCGAGCAGATCCTCACCGACCACGTCATTGGCGAATCCCCCGTCCTCCCGGCGGTTGTCGCCCTCGGCTGGGCGATCGGCGCGGTGGAGCGCGCGGGCGGCACCGAGGTGCGCCAGGTGCACGACTTCTCGGTGCACAAGGGCATCGTCTTCGACGCCGACCGGCCGCAGCGCATCAGCCTGGCGATGACCCCCGACGGCGACAACGTCCGTACCGCGATCCACGCCGTCGACGCGCAGGGCGCCGCACGACCGCACTACGCGGCCCTCGTCACTCCGCAGGCCCCGCCCGCCGCGGGCACGGTCGGCGCACTGCCCGCGCTCGGCACCGGCCGCGACGCCGCCGAGCTCTACAGCGACGGCACGCTCTTCCACGGCCCGTCCCTGCGGGGCGTACGCCGGGTGCTCGCCGAGGACGCGTCGGTGAACCGGCTGGTCCTGGAGTGCGCGCTGACCGAACACCGCCCGGCCGGCGGCGCGTTCGCCGGCTCCCGCTTCGCCCCCGGCACGGCGGACCTGCTGCTCCAGGCGGGCCTCGTCTGGGTGCGGCTGTTCCGCGGCACCGCGGGGCTGCCGTTGTCCGTCGGCCGCGTGGACCTGCACCACCCGCTGCCCGACGGCGAGCCCTTCGTGATCGTGGTCGAGCCCGCCGCCACCGGCGGCAACGGCTCCGGCGCCTCGCTCACCATCACCGCCTGCACACCCGACGGACGGGTGCTCACCCGCTTCGACGGCGTATCCGTGGTCTCGGCCCCCCAGTTGGCGGCCAAGTTCATCAGCGGCTGATTCCGCTTCGTACCCGACGCAAGCGATCGGGTCGGCCCGGACGGCGCACACCCGTGCCCGTCCGGGCCGGCCCCGCCCCTCAGAAGGGACCCGAAAGCTCTCATGAGCAAGTACGCCATCGTTGGCCTCTCCTGCCTGTTCCCGGGAGCGGAGACACCTGCCGAGTTCCGGCAGAACCTCCGCGCCGGGGCGGACAGCCGCCGGGAAGGGGGCGAGCAGGTCTTCGGGCCCGCCCTCGACGCCAGGGACACCGACCCGCAGCACGGCATCTACTGCACGCGCGGCGGCTTCATCACCGACTTCGCCTTCGACCCGTCCGGCTACCTGCTCGACGCCGGTCACCTCTCCGGCCTCGACCGGATCTTCCACTGGTCCCTGCACGTGGCCAGGGAGGCCCTGCGGGACAGCGGTCACCTCGACAGCCCCGAGATCCTCGGACGCACCGGACTGATCCTCGGCAACTACTCGTTCCCCACCCCGACCTCCGCCGGGGTCAGCGTCCCGCTGGTCCAGGAAGCCGTCCTGGAGGGGCTGCGCCGTGCCGGGCATCCGGCACTCGGCGCCCTCGCCGACGAGGAACGGCGCATCGACCACGCCGGCCTGCGGCCCGAGGACCTGCGTGTCAGCGGCTCACCGGCATCGGTGGCGGCGAGCGCGCTCGGGCTCGGCGGTCCCCGCTACGCCCTGGACGCCGCCTGCTCCTCCGCGCTGTACGCACTCAAGCTGGCCTGCGACCACCTCGCCGCCGGCCAGGCCGATCTGGTGCTGGCGGGCGGTGTCTGCGCGCCCGACCCGACCCTGATCCACCTGTCCTTCTCCGATCTCCAGGCCTATCCCCGCGACGGGTTCAGCCAGCCCTTCGACGACCGGTCCGGCGGCATCCTCACCGGCCAGGGCGCCGGCATGGTCGCCGTCAAGCGGCTGGCGGACGCGCTGCGCGACGGCGACCGCATCCACGCCGTCGTGGACGGCATCGGCCTGACCAACGACGGCAGCGGACGCCATCTGCTGGTCCCGCAGGGCGGCGGCCAACTCCAGTCGTACGAGCTGGCGTACGCCCGGGCCGGGGTCGACCCGGCGACCGTCGACTACCTGGAGTGCCACGCCACGGGCACCCCCATCGGCGACGCCACCGAGGCCGAGTCCGTCGCGGAGTTCTTCGGCGGCGCCGGCCGGGTGCCGCTGATCGGATCCGTGAAGGGCAACATCGGCCATCTGCTCACCGTCGCCGGACTGAGCAGCATGCTCAAGGTCGTCCTGGCGATGGGCGACGGCCACATCCCGCCGACCATCGGTGTGGAGCGGCCCGTCACCTCCAAGGACGGCCGTGTCGGCGACGCGACCCTCGTCCGCACCGGCCGGGAATGGCCGAGCGGTGACGGGCCGCGCCGGGCAGCGGTCTCCGCGTTCGGCTTCGGCGGCACCAACGCACACGTGGTGCTGTCCGAGCCGGCCACGGCTGCCGCCGCGACCGAGACGGACGAGGCCGCGTCCGTGCCCGCGCTCGACATCGTCGGACTCGGCGCCCACTTCGGCTCCCTGGACTCCCTCGACGCCTTCGAGCGTGCGGTCCACGACGGCAGCGACGCCCTGGTCCCGCTGCCCGAACGCCGCTGGCGCGGGCTGGACCAGACCCGCGGCGGCTCCCTGGAGGACGCCACCGGCGTCTCGCCCGACGCGCTGCCGAGCGGCGCGTTCGTCGACGGCCTCGGCATCGATCCGGTCGACCTCAAGATCCCGCCGGCGGACCTGCGGACGTACAACCTCCAGCACGCGCTGGCGACCAAGGTGGCCGACGAGGCGCTGCGGGACGCCGGCTACAGCCGCGATGTGCCCAAGGGCAGCAGCGCGCCCGAGCCCCGCCGGATCGCGGTGGTCGTGGGCATGGAGATCGAGCCCATGACCCATCTGCGGCTCACCCGCCGCACCCTCGGCGCCTTCGTCCGCGAGGAGTTCGCGCGGGCCGGTGTCCCCGTCGACGAGGAGCAGCTCGCCGCGTTCAGCGCGGTGGGCCGGGACGCGGTGGTCGACCCCATCGTCGCCAACGAGGTCCTCAGCTTCATCGGCAACGTCATGGCGAGCCGTATCTCCTCGCTGTGGAACCTGACCGGCCCTTCCTTCACCGTCTCCTCCGACGGCTCCGGGACCGCCGAGGCCCTGGAGGTCGCCCGGCTGCTGCTGCTCGACCCCACCATCGAGGCGGTCCTCGTCGGAGCGGTCGATCTCGCGGGCTCGGCGGAGAACCTGCTGCTTCGTCCCGATGTCGTCGCCGAGGCCGGACTGACCTTCGGCGAAGGCGTCCGGGGCCGCCGGATCGGCGAGGGGGCGGGAGCGGTCGTCGTCACCCGGCCCGGTGAGCGGGAGCGGCCCGCGTACGCGCGGCTGGACGCCGTCGCCATCCGGCACGCCGTGCCCGTGGACGGCGCGGTGCCCGAGGCGGACGCCGCGGCCCTCGCGGCGGCGGCCGGCGAAGCACTCACCGCCGCCGGCGTCACGGCCGGCGACATCGGCTACCTGGAGGCCCACGCGGGCGGCACCGAACTCCAGGACCGCGCCGAGATCGCCGCCCTGGCCGCCGTCTACCCGGCCGCCGGCGCGGACGTGGCCCTCGGCAGCGCCAAGGCCCAGATCGGCGACGCCGGCTGCGCCGCCACCATGGCCGGGCTCATCCGCTCCGTGCTGTGTCTGCACCACGGCTATCTGCCCGGCACCCGCGGCTGGACCCGCCCGGCCGGCGACCTGGCCGAGGACTTCACCGCTTCCGCGCTCTACGTCCCGGACGCCTCCCGGCCCTGGATGCGGCGGACCAAGGGCGCCCGCAGGTACGCGGCCGTCAGCTTCATCGGAGCCTCCGGCGCGCACGGCCACCTCGTGCTCTCCGCCGATGCCACCCGCGGCGGCGTCACGCGGTCCGACTGGCAGCGGGCCGGCGGACCCGTCGTCCTGGCGCTGTCGGCCGACTCGTTCGACGCGCTGCACGCCACGATCGAGTACCACCTGGAACTGCTGGCCGTCGCCGACCCGTACGTCCTCGCCCGCGAGGCGGCCCGCGAACTGCCGGGCAGGAAGCTGCGTGCGGTCCTCGTCGGCCGGGACCGTGCCGAGCTGCGGGCCCAACTGGAGCTCGCGGTACGGGACCTGGCCGATGTGCACGCCAAGGGAGGGGAGTGGGCCACTCCGGCCGGCAGCTACTTCACCGCGCGGCCCATCGGACCGGACGGCAGGGTCGCGCTGGTCTACCCGGGCGCGTTCAACTCCTACCCGGGCCTCGGCCAGGACTTCTTCCGAGCCTTCCCGAGCCTGCTCGACCGGTTCGAGGAGCAGGCGGACGAGCCCGAGCGGCAGCTGCGCGCCACCTCGCTCTACCCGCGCAGCAAGGTCGCGGTGGGACGGCGCGAGCTGATGGCGCTGGAGGCGGGGCTCGGCGACGACGTGCCGTTCATGCTCGCCACCGGCACCAACTTCGCGATCCTGCACACCGATCTGGTCCGCGACCTCCTCGGCGTCAGGGCACACGGCGCGTTCGGCTACAGCCTCGGCGAGTCGAGCATGCTGTTCGCCACCGGCGGCTGGCAGCTCGGCGGCCGTCGCGACGACCTGATCAGCAACACACCGATCTTCCAGGACCGGCTGTGCGGCCCGCGGCGTACCGTGCGCGAGCTGTGGGACGTACCCGCCGACGCCGCGGACGAGTCGCTGTGGGCCAGCCATGTGCTGCTCACCGACGCGGATGCGGTACGCGCGGTACTGCCCCGCTACGACCGCGTCCACCTCACCCACATCAACACCCCGGCCGAACTGGTCATCGCCGGTGACCCGGTCCAGTGCCGCGCTCTGGTGAAGGAACTCGGCTGCCCGGCCGCCCGCTCGCCGGTCAACGTGGTCATGCACTGCCCGGTCGTGGACGCCGAACTGGACGGTCTGGCGGGGCTGAACGACTACCCGACGGGCTCGTTCGGTGATCTGGAGCTGTTCAGCGCCTACGACTACGAGGCGTTGCCCGCGCTGGACCGGGCGGAGATCGCCCGGCGCATCGCCTGGACGCTGCGCTCCACGATCGACTTCGCCCGTCTGGTGCGCGACGCGCACGACCGGGGCTTCCGCTACTTCATCGAGGTCGGCCCCGGCTCGACCTGTTCGCGCTGGGTCCGTGACACGCTCGGCGACGCCGAGCACGTCTCGGTGTCGGTGGACCGCCGCGGTGTGCCGGCGACGAAGTCGGTGGCACAGCTCGTGGCGCGGCTCGTCGGCAACGGTCTGGAACTGGATCTGACGCCCCTGCTGGGCACCGCGGACACGGCGGCCCGCTCGGCGCGTTCGACGCGGTTCCGGGTGGGGGGCGGAGACCCGGTCCCGGCCCGTGTGGCCCGCGGGATCGCGGCCACGGCGCCCGGCGCCTCGGCGGCCGCGCCCAGCGAAACCACTGCCGCGCACCGGACGCCGTCGACCGCCGCGCACATCACGCCGGTTCCGGTCGCGTCGACCGCCGGCGCGCATCCCGGTGCCGCGACGCCGGCCACCGGCTCACCTCTGGCCGCCACCGCGTCCGTGAGCACCTCCACGGCCCCGGCCGCCCTCTCCGCGCCCGGCGCTCCGGCGCACTCCGGTGCCGCGCCTTCCGTCCCGCCCGCAGCCGCGACCACCCCCGGCGCTCCCGCCGGGCCCGGTACGCCGCGTCCCGCCGTACCGTCCGCGCCCGTTCCGTCCGTACCGCCGGAGGACCCCGTCATGCCTGCCGATCCGACTCTCGCTGACGCGGAGGTCATCGCCTTCGACGGCACCCCGATCTCCTTCCTTCCCTGGGCGCCCGCGCCCGGGGAGTCGGAGGCCGTCGCGCCGGCCGCCGAAGCCGTGCCCGCGCCCGCCGCACCCGCCCCCGTCGCCAGCGTCCCGCCGTCCGGCGCCACGGCGGCGACGACGGCGACGACGGCCGCGGCGGACGCCGTGGCCACCGAATCGCCGACTCCCGCCGCCGACCTGGTCCGTGAGATCCGGCAGCAGATGGTCGCCACCCACTCGGTGGTGATGGAGACCCAGCGCATCCTCCAGGGGGCCACGCTCTCCCGCGTGGAGGCGCTGCTCGACGGAGTCGCCGCCCCGGCCTCCGTGCCTCAGGCGGCCACCCCGCCGGCCGTCGCACCCGCTCCCCGGACCGAGCCCGCGGCCCTGCCGCCCGCCCCGGCACAAGGCCCGCCCGCCCCGGCTCGGGCTCCGGCCGCCCCGGAGAGCGAGATACCGGCCGCCGCCGAAGACCGCGAGGTCAAGGAGGGCGTGATCTGGGACGAGGCGGACCTCCTGGAGTTCGCCGTCGGTTCCGTCGCCAAGGTCTTCGGGCCCGAGTTCGGCGTCATCGACGGGTACGCCAAGCGGGTGCGGCTGCCCGCACCGCCGTACCACTTCGTCACCCGTGTCACCGAACTCAGCGGCACCACCGGGGAGTTCAAGCCCGCGACCATCACCACGGAGTACGACGTCCCCGAGGACGCCTGGTACGCCGTCGACGGAGGCGTCCCGCCGGCCGTGACCGTCGAGGCCGGCCAGTGCGACCTGCTGCTCGTCAGCTACCTCGGCATCGACTTCCGCAACAAGGGCGAGCGCGTCTACCGGCTCCTCGACAGCACGCTGATCTTCCGCGGCAACCTGCCGCAGGTCGGCCAGACGCTGCGCTACGACATCTCCATCGACCGCTTCGTGCACCAGGGCGACACCACGCTCTTCTTCTTCAGCTACCAGTGCTACGCCGACGGGGAGCTGATCCTCGAACTCCACGACGCCTGCGCCGGGTTCTTCAGCAAGCAGGAGCTCGACACCCCGCTCGGCGTCGTCATGACCGAGAAGGAGAAGGCGGCGCGCGCGGCACTGCCCCGGGGGTACTTCAAGCCCCTCGCGTACACCGAGAAGAACCATCTGACCCCCGAGGACCTGGAGGTGCTGGCGCAGGGCCGCCCCGGCGACGTCTTCGGCCCGGACCACGCCCAGGACCCCGGGATCAACCCCGCGATCCGGCTCCCCGACGCCAAGCTGCGCATGGTCGACGAGGTCACCATCGACCGCAAGGGCGGCCCGCGCGGTCTCGGCACCCTCAGCGCGACCAAGCGCCTCACGCCGGACGCCTGGTACTTCACCTGCCACTTCCCGGACGACCACGTCCTGGCCGGCTCGCTCGTCGCCGAGGGTGCGGTGCAACTGCTCCAGATCTATCTGATGCACCAGGGCATGCATCTGACGCTGCCGGACGCGCGCTTCCAGTGCGTGACCGACGTCCCGATCGAGGTGCAGGTCCGCGGCCAGATCACCCAGGCCCACGAGGAGATCCGCTACGAGGTCGAGGTCATGGAGCTCACGCTCCTGCCTCGTGCCACGGTCATCGCCGACGTCCTCATCTACCTGGGCGACAAGCCGGTCATCCGGATGAAGGGCCTCGGACTCCAGGTCCGCGAGAAGGACGGCTCGCCCTACCGCCCCGAGGCGGGCGGCATCCCGCAGTTCCTCGGCCGCCGCAACAGGAACGGCGAAGCCGCCATGATCAACGAGATGCACCTGGCGCATGCGGCCAAGGGGCATCTGGACATCGCGATGGGCCCGGAGTTCGAGGTCTACCGCGACAGCCGCGCGCCGTACATCCCGAACGGCGCCTTCCAGTTCGTCGACCGTGTGATGTCCCTGAAGGGCACCCGCGGTGATCTGCGCAGCCCCGGCTCGGAGATGGTGACCGAGTACGACTCCCCGGCGGACGCCTGGTACTACGAGCAGAACTCCTACCCGCACATGCCGAACGCGGTCTACATGGAGACCTCGCTCCAGGCCGCGATCTTCCTCGGCTACTACCTCGGCGCCACGCTCGAACGCCCCGAGGAGCAGTACGCGATCCGCAACCTCGACGGCAAGGCGACCCTGGTCAAGGACATCGATCTGCGGGGCAAGACCATCCGCCACCACTCCAGGCTGCTGATGACGAGCGCGGTCTCCGGCGCGGTGCTCCAGAACTTCAGCTACGAACTCTCCGCCGACGGCGAGGTGTTCTACGTCGGCGAGTCGCTGTTCGGCTACTTCAGCGACGCGGCCCTCGCCAACCAGGTCGGACTCGACAACGGCACGTACGTCGCGCCCTGGATCGAGACCGAGAAGCCGGACCCCTCGCGGGTCCGCCGTATCGAACTCCCCGAGGGCGCACCGGCGTTCAGTGACCCCAACGGTGGTCATCTGCACCTGCCGGGCGGGCAGTTCGCGCTCGTGGACCGGGTCGACCTCGTCACCGACGGCGGCCGGCACGGCCAGGGCTATCTGCACGGCCACCGCGCCATCCGACCCGACGAGTGGTACTTCGACTGCCACTTCCACCGCGACCCGGTGATGCCCGGATCGCTCGGCGTCGAGGCGATCCTCCAGGCCATGCGGCTGTTCGTCATCGAGCAGAACCTCGCCGAGGGCATGGAGCAGCCCCGCTTCGCGATGGCCACCGACGTGGAGACGGCCTGGAAGTACCGCGGCCAGATTCTGCGGCACGACAAGGAGCTCCGGTTCGACGTGCACATCAAGGAGGTCCGGCGCGAGGCGGACCGGCTGCTGGTCATCGCCGACGCGGATCTGTCGAAGCCGGGCCTGCGCATCTACGAACTCACCGACGTGGCCATCGAGGTCCGTCCCGTCGGGGCCTGACGGCCCGCACCCGCGCTCAGCCCAAGGAGCTTCGTTCCCCATGAATATTCGCGACACCCCTCTCCGGTGGTCCGGAGAGCGGTACCCCAGCACGGACCCGGCGGGGATCTACAACGCCCTGGCCGATCTCGACCAGCCCTGTTTCATCGTCGTCACCCCGGAAGGGATCGGTGCCGTCTCCGGCGGCGCCGTGACCTCCGGAGGCGGCACCGCCGGGCTGCCGCTGCTCGCCGCCGCCCAGCCGCTGCCGCCGCGGCGGCTGGGGTCGGCCGCCTTCCTGGCCGCGCACGGTGTGCACCAGCCGTACATGGCCGGCGCCATGGCCGGCGGCATCGCGTCGGCCGACATGGTCGTCGCCCTCGCCCGGGAGGGCTTCCTCGCCTCCTACGGCGCGGCCGGGCTGCTGCCCGGCACGATCGAGAAGGCGCTCGGCCGGTTCGCCGCCGAGATCCCGGGACTGCCGTACGCGGTCAACCTCATCCACAGCCCCAGCGAGGACCGTCTGGAGCGGGAGGCCGTCGAACTGTTCCTGCGGCACGGGGTGCGGTGCGTGGAGGCGTCCGCCTACATGGACCTCACCCCGCACGTCGTGCGCTACCGGCTCGCGGGGCTGTACCGCGAGGCGGATGGCACGGTCGTCGCCGCCAACCGGCTGATCGCCAAGATCTCCCGGTCCGAGACGGCCGAGCGGTTCATGCGTCCCGCCCCGGCCACCCTCGTCAGCGCCCTGCTGGACCAGGGGCTGATCACCCATGACCAGGCCGCCCTCGCCCACCATGTGCCGCTGGCCGACGACATCACGGTGGAGGCCGACTCGGGCGGCCACACCGACCGCCGGCCGTTGCCCGCTCTGCTGCCGACGATCCTGCGGCTGCGCGACACGGTCCAGCGGGAGCACCGCTACACCGTGCCGATCCGGGTCGGGGCCGGCGGCGGCCTCGGCACCCCCGTCGCGGTGGCGGCCGCCTTCGCGATGGGCGCCGCCTATGTGGTGACCGGGTCGGTGAACCAGTCCTGCCTGGAGTCCGGCGCGTCCACGGCCTCCAAGGCGATGCTCGCCGAGGCGGGCATCGCCGACTGCGAGATGGCCCCCGCGGCGGACATGTTCGAGATGGGCGTGGACCTCCAGGTGCTGAAGAAGGGCACCCTCTTCCCGATGCGGGCCAAGAAGCTCTACCAGCTCTACCAGGCCCACGACGGCATCGAGTCCATCCCCGCCGCCGACCGCGCCAAGCTCGAACAGCAGGTCTTCCGGCGCCCGTTGGACGACGTGTGGCAGGAGTGCGTCGGCTACTTCGAGCGGCGTGACCCGGAGCAGCTCGCCCGCGCGGCCGGCAACCCCAAGCGCCGCATGGCGCTCGTCTTCCGCTGGTACCTGGGCATGTCCTCGCGCTGGGCGGTCACCGGTGACACGGACCGGGCGATGGACTACCAGATCTGGTGCGGCCCGGCGATGGGCAGCTTCAACGACTGGGTGACCGGCAGCTATCTGAAGACACCGGGCAACCGCCGAGTCGCCGACGTCGCCCACCACCTGATGCTCGGCGCCGCGTTCCACACCCGGCTGGCCCAGCTGCGCAGCTCCGGGGTGCACATCCCCGCCACGGCCGGCGACTACCGCCCGGTCCCGCTGGAGACCCCGGTCCACGACTCGCCGGCGGGCATGCGATGAGCCCGCTGACCCCGGAGCAGCTGGAGGAGCTGCTCGGCGATCCCGGGGACGACACCAACCCGCACGGCTTCACCGCGGCGGTCGAGCGCGACGAGCGGGACGAGTTCCCCACCGCTCTGTGCGACGCGCTCGTCGGCGCCGGGTTCCATCTGAACTACCTCCCCAAGGAGTGGGGCGGCACGTTCGAGTCCTTCGACCGAAGCCTCACCCTGGTGCGCTCCGCGGCCCGCCGGGACGTCAACATCATGCCCGGCACGATGTTCAGCATCATCGCCGCGACCTGCCTTCAGCTGCACGGCACCGCCGATCAGCAGCGCCGGGCCGCGGAGATCCTGTGCCGCGGCGGCGCGGTGGCCTTCGCGCTCACCGAGGCCGGGCACGGCAGCGATCTGCTGTCCGGCGACGTCAGCCTGTCGGACGGGGTGCTGGACGGCGAGAAGTGGATGGTCGGCCTGGGTATGCGCTGCGAGGCGGTCTATGTGGTCGCCCGCACCGGCGGCCGCGGTCCCGCCGCCTTCTCGGCGGTGCTGCTGGACCTGGCGGAGGTGCCCGAGGGCCAGTTGGAGCGGGTTCCCGCCGTACGTACCGGTGGGATGCGCGGTATCGACCTCGCCCGGATGCGCTTCACCGGGCTGCGCGTGCCGGACGGCGCTCTCGTCGGACGGCTGGGCGAGGGCCTGGAGGCCGCGGTCAAGGCACAGCAGGCGGTACGCCTGATGAGCATGGCCGGCAGTCTCGGCATCGCCGACAGCGCCGTACGCCTCGCGCTGGACTTCGCCTCCGTCCGCAAGGTCGGCCGCACGGTCCTCACCGAGTCGCCGCACCCCCGCCGTGATCTGGCGGTCGCCGCGGCCGCGCTGCTGGCGGCGGACGTGGTGGCGCTGACCGCGGCGCGAGGCGTCCACGTCCTGCCCGAGGTGTTCAGCGTCTGGGCGCCGGCCGCCAAGCACGTCGTGGCCGAGTCCTGCGACGAACTGATCCGCCGCTGCGGCACGGTGCTCGCGACCCGCTCGGTCCTGCGCGAGGGCGAACGCGGTGCCGGACTCTTCCAGAAACTCCAGCGGGACTCCGGCGTGGTCCGCGTGATCGACTCCAGCACGCTCGCCAATCTGCGCTCGTACGCGGGGCAGTTGCCCACCCTCACCGAGGGCGGCAGCGCCCCGGATCCCGAGGCGCTGGCCGCCGTCTACACCCTCGGCGCGGACCTCCCCGCGTACGAGACGGCCCGGCTCGACATGTTCGCCCGGGGTGCCGACCCGGTCCTCGCCGGACTCCCGGACGCCGCCGTGGCGGTGGCCGAGATCGTCGAGGACGAACAGACCGGCACCCTCCTGCGGCAGTTGGCACAGGCCGTCGCCGGGCTCGGGGAGCTGACGCGCGCCGCACAGCAGCGCGGCGCCGACCCCAACGCCCTGGTGGACGCCGCCGAACGGTACGCCTGGCTGCACGCCGCCGCGTCCTGCGTCCACCTGTGGCACGCCAACCGCGACCGGTCGCTGTACGGCACGACACCCGGCTCCGCCGGCTGGCTGGGCGCCACGCTCGGCTACCTCCTCGCCCGTGCCGACGGTGTCGACCCCCGCCGGCACGGGGCCGTTCTGACACCGGCGCTCGACGCCGTCGCGACGCTGCGGGAGACCGACCAGCTGTTCACCGCCCTGCCCGTGCGGCTGGCGCCGACCCGATAGGAGTCCGCATGTCCCAGGCCGATCTCACCGCACTGGCCGAAGAGCTCGAGAAGTACCTCGGCGACCCGTTCGACGACGGCAGCCGGATGTCCTTCCGCCGCGTGATGGACCACGACGAGCACGAGGAGTACCCCCACGGCTTCGTCAGCCAGCTGCGCCGCTGGGGCGTCCACGAGTACTCGCTCCCCGCCGAACAGGGCGGCCGCGCGGGCAATGTGGAGACCGGGTTCAACCTGATGCGTCTCGTGGCCCGCCGCGACTCCTCCACCGCCACCTGCCTGGTGATCACCAACCTCAGCTTCATGCCGCTGTGGATCGCGGGCAGCGAGGAGCAGAAGCGTACGGCGATCGAGCGGATGAAGCGGGGCGGCGGCCTGTCCTGGGGGCTGTCCGAGCGCGAACACGGCAGCGACCTGATCGCCAACGAGATGTTCGCCGAGAAGGTCGACGGCGGCTGGGAACTCACCGGCGAGAAGTGGCTGATCGGCAACGCCACCGTCGCCGACACGATGATCGTCTACGCCCGTACCGGCAAGCGCAACGGCCCCGCGGCGTACTCCGTCTTCATCGTCGACAAGTGGGAGCTCGCCCCGGACGCCGTCGAGGAACTGCCCGTCGAGAAGCTGCACGGCCTGCGTGCGCTCGACCTCAGCGGGCTGCGCCTCCGGCGGGCCTTCGTCCCCGACTCCGCACTGGTCGGGGCCGAGGGCCAGGGCCTGGAGATCGCCCTCAAGGCAACCCAGGTGGCGCGCAGTGTAATCGGCAGCCTGCCGCTGTCGGCCGTCGACACCGGTCTGCGGCTGACCCTGGACTTCACCGAGGGCCGGGTGATCTTCGGCGGCACGGTCAGCGACGTCCCCTACAGCCGCCGCCAGCTGACCGAGGCGTTCGCGGACCTGATGATCGCCGACGCGATGAGCCTGGGCGCGGTGCGCTGTCTCCAGGCAGCCCCCGAGCAGCTCAGCGTGTGGTCGTCGGCGGTCAAGTACCTGGTGCCGACGCTGCTGGAGAGAACCATGTCCCAGCTCAACACGGTCCTCGGGGCCCGCTTCTTCCTGCGCGGGCACCCACACTACGGCCCGTACCAGAAGATGCTGCGCGATCTGCTCGTCGCCAACATCGCCGACGGGAACACCGTGGTGAACCTCCGCAACCTGGGCCAGCAGCTGGACGGACTGCTGACCACGGCCCGCGAGGCCTCACCCGAGATCCGCAACGCCGCGGCGGTGCGCGCCGAGACCCTCTTCGGCATGGACCGCGAACTGCCCGTGTACGAGCCCTGGAAGCAGGAGCTGTTCAGCCGCGGCATGGACGACGCCGTCCTGGCCGCGCCCGACGGTCTGCGCCGGCTGCGGGCCCTGGCGGAGAAGGCCGAGGGCACCGATCGGGACCGCCTGGAGCGCGCGGCCGACGTGGCCGAGGAACTGCTCGACCGCGCGGGCCCGCTGGCCGACAGCGCGACCGCGCTCAAGGCCGACCTCGGGCGGGCCTACGGCCAGTCCGCCGAGCTGTTCGAACTGTCCAAGGAGTACTGCCTGTTGCACGCCACCGCGGCGTGCGTGCTCACCTTCGTCCACTCGCACGGGGCGCTGGAGAGCCCGCTGCCGAGCGGCGCCCTCCTGCTGCTCCAGCTGGAACGGCTGCGCCGGCACCTGTACCCGCACGAATCGATCACGGACCAGTCCGTCGTCGACGAGGTGATGGAGGTGCTGCGCCGGCTCCACCGGGAGGACCGGCTGTTCTCGCACTGGCAGTTCCAGCTCGCCAAGCGCGCCGGTGATCTCTCCGCCGCCCGCCTCTGAGCGGCCGGGAGTGCCCCCGATGCATCCCGACCCGGCGTTCCTGTGGCTGCTGCCCGAGCGCGCGGTGGACGACTTCGCCACCGCCCTCGGCGGCACCCGGCTGCTCACGGAAGGCGAACGGGCCGCGCTCGGCCGGCGGCTCACCGACGGTGCGCGGCGCAGGTACCTCGGGGCGCGGCTGCTGTGCCGCTACGCGCTCAGCGCCCGCACCGGCCGGCCGGTGGACCGGTGGCGCTTCCGGCGCGGCGAGCACGGGCGGCCGGAGGCCGAACCGGACCCGGAGGGCGTGCGGTTCAACCTCTCGCACACGGAGGGGCTGATCGCCTGTGTCGTCACGCGGGGCCGCGGGTGCGGGGTCGACGTCGGTCCCACCCCCTCGCCGGCCGAGCTGGTGACCCAGCTGGGCCGCCGGCTCGCCCCGGCCGAACGCGCCGAACTCGCCGCCTCGCCGCCTCGCCTGCGAGGCGCGCTCGCCGGTGAGCTGTGGGTGCTGAAGGAGGCTTATCTCAAGGCCCTGGGCACCGGGCTGTCCCGGAGCCTCGGCGGGTTCTCCTTCGGCCCCCGCGCCGACGGCCGTATCGCCGTCCACGACCCGCAGCAGCCGGCCGGCACCGACTCCCGGTGGTGGTTCGACCTGCTCTACCCCGGCCCCGGACACGTGGTGGCCGTCGCCACCGAGGACGGGCACCCCGGGGCCCTGCGCCGCACCGACCTCTCCGACCTCTCGCTCTCCGACATCTCATGCGTATGAGACCGACCCTGAAGGACATCTCCATGTCGCAGCCCACCAGTCCGCGTGTCGCCATCGTCGGAGCCGGTGTCGCCGGCCTCTCCGCCGCCTACCACCTGCGCAACCGCGCCCGGATCACCATCTTCGAGCGGGAGGACCGCCTCGGCGGCCACGCCAACACCGTCGAGGTGGAGGAGAACGGCAGGACCCTCGGCATCGACACCGCGTTCGTCGTCTTCAACCGGCCCGCCTACACCAACCTCTGCGAGTTCTTCGAGGAGCTGGGCGTCGACGCGGTCGAGCACCGCGGCGCCTTCAACTTCTTCGACCTGGACACCGGCCTCGAGTACGGCACCAAGGAGCTCGACATGAGCGAGGAGGAGGTGTCCGCGCGCTACTCCGAGGAGTTCCTGACCATCTGGCGGGAAGCGCGGCGCTTCCACACCGAGGGCCGCAAGGACTTCGTGCGCAAGAAGGCCGACATCCCGCTCGGCGAGTACCTGGACCGCGGCGGCTACAGCCAGGCGTTCCGTCACTCGTACGTGATCCTGCTCTGCTCGGCGGTGTGGTCCATCCCCGCCGAGCTGATCTGGCAGATGCCCGCCAGCACCGCGATCGCCTTCTTCATGGGCCACGACGAGGGCGGCCTCGGCGGCCGCCAGGTGGACTGGCGGACGGTGGGCGGCGGTTCGATCTCCTACGTACGCAAGGCGATCGCCGCGATCGGCCCGGAGATCCGCACGGGCGAGCCGGTCACCGCGATCCACCAGGACGACGAGGGCGCGGTGGTCACGACCGCGCGGGGCAGCGAGCGCTTCGACTACGTGGTGATCGGCGCACACGCCGACGAGGCCCTGGCCCTGCTGGACAACCCGACCGAGCGCCAGACGGAGGTGCTCTCCAAGGTCGCGTACAACGGCTCGACGGTCATCCTGCACACCGACCCGTCCGTGGTCCCGGCCGACCGCGACCGCTGGGAGGCCTGGAACTACGGCAAGGTCGAGGTGGACGGCCGGCCGAGGACGTATGTCGCCTACTACATGAACAAGCTGCACGGATTCACCGCGGAGAAGGACTACTTCGTCACGCTGGACTACCCGGGCGAGGTGGACCCGGAGACGGTCATCGCGGAATTCCCCTACACGCACCCGATCATCGACGTCGATGTCCGCGAGATGCAGAAGGACATCTACAACGTCAACGAGGGGACGCGGGTGAAGCTGTGCGGTTCCTATTTCCACGCCAAGCGCCACGGCGTGGACCAGATCGGCTCGCACGAGGCGGGTTACTCGTCGGGAATGGAGATCGCGGCGCAGCTCGTCAGCGAGCTCTGACGGGGACACGAGAACGCCCCGGGGAATCCGAGAGGGATTCTCCGGGGCGGCTTTGTTTCTGTGCGCGGGTGCCTGCGCCGAGGTCCCGGTCAGGGCGGTCGGGAGATTCCGCTTTCAGGCGCTGCCGTGGGCCATCAGCGCGGCATGAGGCAGCACGAGCACACCGTCACGCCCGGCGAACTCCGCGCACAGCGCATCGAAGTGGCCCTTGACGGCCTGAACGACGGCGGGCGACTGGCTCCGCACGATCTGCCCGATCGTCGCCACCCCCGCCGCGGGGCCGCTCCACCACTCCTCGGGAGTCGCCCGGTGGTCCCACGCCAGGGTCTCGCAGACGGCGTCCTTCAGGCCCGCATCGGCCAGCAACGCGGCGAAGCCCTGTTCATCGCGAGGAAAGTCGTCGCCGGGAGCCAACGCGGGCAGGTGGGCGGGACGGCTGACGCCCGCCGCCCGGACGGCACGCCCGAGCAGCGCCTGCCCGGCGGCTGCGGGAGCCGCCCAGATCGTGATCGCCGTCCGGCCGCCCGGCCGCGTCACCCGTCGCATCTCCTCCAGAGCCGCCCGGGGCCGTCCGACATGATTGAGAACGAAGTTGCCGACGACGGCGTCGAACTCGTCGTCGGCGAAGGGAAGGTCCGGCAGGGCGGCAAGACGCACATCGGCCGCCGGCACGTTCCGTGCGGCGACAGCGATCATGCTCGGTTCGGCGTCCACCGCTGCCACGTTCGCTCCGCGCTCGCACGCGGCCGCGGCGGCCGTTCCCGTGCCCGTCCCCACGTCCAGCACCCGCATGCCCGGCGCGATCCCGGCGGCGTCGAGCAGCCTGGGCACCGGATACGCGCAGAGCCTGGCGAAGCTGCCCGCATACGCATGGGCCTGCGCAGCCCACGCACGGCGCTCCGATCTGTCGAACGCTGTTGCCGTCATCGGTCCCTCCCCGGAGCCACCCAGGGAATCACACGCCGCCCGTGTGCAGCGCCTGTCCGCTGAGGAGTTCGGTCAGGAAGCCCATCACCGAGCGTGCCGCCGGGTCCTCCTTCTCGATGCGCTTCACCGTGAAACGCGTCCGGGTGAACTCGGGGGCGGCGGTCGGAGGGGGTTCCGCTTCGAGGCGGGTGCGGGCGTCGGGGGTCTCCGACTCGGCGCCGTACAGCACCGGGGACTGCACGCTGATCTGCTCCAGGCGCGCGGACAGCAGCGGCGTGTGGCCGTGTTCCGCGGTGAGCCGGTGCCGGGCGCGGGTGTAGACACCGATCGCCTCGGCGCCGCGGCCGGAGCGGCACAGCGCCAGCATCAGCTGGTCGTGGAAGCGCTCGCGCAGCGGATGGGCGGCCGTGACCTCCTCCAGCTCCGGGATGATGCGCCGGTGCCGGCCGGTGCGCAGCGCGGAGTCGAAGAGGATCTCCAGCGCCTGCTGGCGTTCCTCCTCCAGGCGGGCGACCAGCGCGGCGCAGACCGGACCGTGCGGGCCGCCCTCCAGGGCGGTGCCGCGCCAGAGGCCGAGGGCGCCGCGCAGGGTCGCGTACGCGCTCTGCGGTTCGGTCCGGTAGGTCCGCTGGGCCTGGGCCACCGCCAGGCAGAACTGGCCGCTGTCCATCTCCGTGCGGCGGGCCTGGAGCAGGTACCCGGACGCGTGGGCCACCAGGCGCGGTGTCGCGGCCCGTTCCGGTTCCGCTTCCGCGAGCGCCTTGCGCAGTCCCGACACATGGGCGTTGAGCGTGTTGCGGGCCTTCTTCGGCGGCAGCGCACCCCAGAGTTCGCGTACCAGCCGTTCCCGCGGGACCGGGGAATTCGCGCGGGCGAGCAGTGCGCCCAGCAGCATGCGCTGCTTGGGACTCGTCAGCGGAATGCGCCGATGCCGTTTCTCGTCGTACAACTCGGGCGCGCCCAGAATTCTGAACTGCATGCTCTTGCCTCCCCGTGCGCGGTGCACGGTATTCACCGTGCTGCATTCAGCACACGAGGAGACCATTCGTACGACCGGGCGGGCCTGAGTTGCGGCTACTCACTTCCCCGCTCCCACCCCGGTGTTCCGCGCCGTGCGCGGAGCGGGAGTACACCACCGGGGTGAGTACCGATCACTCATGTGTCGATCCCGCACACCGTGATGGCATGGACGGCACACGTGGGTCCGCTCGATTTCGGGGACTCGGGGTGCCGTTCGGGTCAGCCGCGGTGCCGGATCGTCGACTCGGCCTCCTGGGCGAGCCGGCGCAGTGCCAGCAGCGCGGGTTCCAGCAGGAAGGTCAGCAGCACGGCCCGCTCGGCCTTCTCGAGCGGATCGTCCGGTGCCTGGAGCTGGTCGAGATCGAGCACGGCCGTCTTCTCGGCGAGTTCGGCGTACGGGACGAGATCGTGCCAGTCGTAGTCCATACCGAGGGAGCGCAGGGTGTGGAGAGTCTGGGTGATGACCTGGCGGGCGGGATTGTGCTCGCTGACGGTCCAGCCCATCTCGGAGATGAGCGCCGTCACACCGGAGTGGTCCTCCTCCTCGCCGCCCTCGTCCTTGCCGCCGCCGGCCGGCCACACGCCGAAGACGAGACCGAGCAGCTCATGGGTGTCGGCCTTGCCCTCGGAGATGGTGTCGAGGACGTCCTTGGCTGCGTTGACCGTCAGACCCCGGACGCCGATGAGGGCACGGATCAGCCGGAGGCGTCGCACATGCGACTCGCCGTACTCCGCCTGGGTCGCGGCTGTGGCGCGTCCGGGCGGCAGCAGCCCTTCGCGCAGGTAGTACTTGATGGTCGCGGTGGACACCCCGCTGCGGCGGCTCAACTCGGAAATTCTCACCCTGATCCCGCTTCCCACTGGCAATTGGGCAGCACTACTGTCTAATATAGATACTGCCACTCACCAACTGTGGATGCGAGGATACCGTGCCGACTCTTCCCTGGGCGACGCCGAACCCGGCCCGGCCCGACACCACCGCCTTCGTCATGGCCTCGCGTCTCGACGTGAAGTCAGGCAAGGACGTTCCGCGCTTCTTCCTGAAGTCGCTCTCCGCCTGGGGGCAGGTGCGCAAGGCGCCGGGCGCCCTCGGAGCCTCCCTGGAGGCCCAGCTCCTGAAGGGCGTCTTCTTCACCCTCTCCGCGTGGGAGGACAAGGAAGCCCTCTACACCTTCGCGCGGACCGAGCCCCACAAGAGCATCATGACCGGGCTGCGCTCCGTCATGAGCGAGTCCACGTTCACCTTCTGGGAGGTGCCGGTGGCAGAGCTGCCGATCTCCTGGAAGGACGCCAAGCGGCGCATCGAGGACCAGGCGCGCGCGGACGCCGCAAGCGGCGGCAGCGCCCCCCGCTGACCCACCGACTCCCGGCCCGGGGCCTCCCCCGTCCCCGGGCCGGGGCACTGCACGGCCGCCGGCGAGCCCGTCACGAGACGACGCGCGCCAGCAGGGAGCCGTCGTAGCCCTTGGTGCCCACCGTCTGAACCGCCGTGGCGTCCAGCCGCGGCTCGTTCGCCACCAGTTCGTACATACGACGGATTCCGACGACCGCGGGGTCGGTGCTGTTCTCGTCCACCACCGCACCGTTGCGTACGGCGTTGTCGACGATGATCACGCTGCCGGGGCGGGACAGCGTGAGAGCCCACTCCACGTACCGCGGATTGTTCTCCTTGTCCGCGTCGATGAAGATCAGGTCGAACGGGCCTGCCCCCGGTTCCTTCGCCAGCAGCGGCAGCGTGTCCAGCGCCGCCCCCGTCCGCACCTCGGCGATCTTGTCCAGGCCGGCGCGGGCCAGGTTGGTCCTCGCCACCTCCGCATGCTCGGCGCTGTACTCCAGCGAGATCAGCCTGCCGCCCTCGGGCAGCGCCCTGGCCAGCCAGATCGTGCTGTAGCCGCCCAGCGTGCCGATCTCCAGCACCGTGCGCGCGCCCTGGACGCGGGCCAGCAGATGCAGCAGCTTGCCCTGGTTCCCGGCGACGGCGATGGCGGGGAGCCCGGCACTCTCGCTCTCCGCGAGGGCCGCGGCGAGGGCCTCGTCGTCGGGGGCGAGGAGGTCGGTGATGTAGCGGTCGACGGCGTTCCACTGCTCCTGAGTCATCCGTCCAACCTATTCCAGGCCGGGTCGTTCCCCTCCGCTCCCGCTCCCGCTCCCGCTCCCGCTCCCGCTCCCGCACCCGCGGGACCGTCCCCGACGTGCCCCTTCCCGTCGGGCCCGTACCACCGTCCGGACACGTCTCTCATAGCAGCGGCGGCGGCGCGTGGACGGGCGGCGGCGGGATCACCGGCCGGCGCCGGCGGGCCCGTACCCGCAGAAGGACGAGCACGGACACCAGCGCGAGTCCGCCGCCGACGGTCAGCAGCCACACGGGAAAACCGCCGACGGTCAGCAACTCGTCCTCGTACACCACCCGCCGGAAGGGCGTGTCCTGTTCCGCGGCCCGCAGGACGTGGTCGCCGTTGATCCGGTCCGGCCGCGGGAACCGCTGCTCCAGCGCGGTCAGAAACCTCCCGCCGCCGCCCGTGAACGCGTCCAGCGCCGCGCTCCGGCCCGCCGCCCCGGCGAACAGCACCTCCGGCTCGTCACCGCCGATGGCGCTCTGCGGCTCCATCCGGTGCGCGGCCAGCACGAACAGCCCGAGCGACTGCGGGTTCTTCGCCAGCCGGGACAGCCGCATCGGATAGACCGGCCGGTCGCTGGCGAAGCGCAGCGTCAACGGGTCCAGCGTGCCGCGCAGCACGGCGTCGTCGGCATCCGGTGCCAGCCGCACCGCCACGTACTCCCACTTCTGCCGCACATACGGGCGCAGCTCGGTCTCCAGGCCGTCCGGCAGGTCGAAACCGTTGGTTTTCAGCCAGTTTCGCAGCGCCTCGGGGTCGGTCGCCGTCAACCGGGCGACATCGAAATCGCCGAGCCTCTCGCGTCCGACGACCCCCACCCCGGGAGCGCCGCTGCCCGGGGCAGGCGCTCCGGCCGAGTCGCCCGCCGAACCGTCCGCGAGGGGCCAGTCGCCCTCGCGCGGCCAGAAGTAGTGGCGCGTCCTCTCCTGCGGCTCGATGGCCCGCTCCAGTTCGTCGAACAGCGCCTGATCACCGAGTTCGACGGTGGCGCGGGTGGGTACGGGCATGATCCACGCGGCCTCGGGAGCGTCCCCGTCGACCGTGAACCGCATCTGGATCCGCTCGATGCGCCCGTCCCAGCTCACGATGGACGTCTCACGGTCGACGGCCATCCGCGATCCCCGGTCCGGGATCATGGCGCCGCAGCCGCAGGCGTACGCCGGAGCGATCAACGATCCGAGCTGGAGCGCGAACAGTGCCAGCACCACCAGGACAACGCGCTGCCGCAGCACAGGCGCTGACGTGCCGCGCGTGTGAACCCGCAGGTGTACGCGCCGGTGTTCTTGTATGTTCCCCCGCATACCTCCTCCGACGACGGCCCGGGGCCCGTGGTTCCGGGGCCCGTTGGCGAGATATTCGGTCAAAACGGGGTGACACTCAGGCAAAGAGGGGGTTGCCTGAGTCTCCTTCATGGGGCAATGCAAGGCTCTACGGACCAGGATCACAGGACGCAGGGGAGGCGCGGCGCGACGTGGCGAACGCGGAGCACAGCGTGCGCGGAAGTGCGACGACGGACTCGAGGATGGGCGCGGCGAGGGCGGCGCTGTGGCTCGTGGCCGCCGTCCTCGCGATACGGCAGGCGACGGCGGTACTGCGCCTGCCACCGGGGGAACGGCTCATCGACCTGGAGACCTGGATCGGTGAGAACGGGGTCCTGCACGTCAAGGGCTCCCTCTACGACACCGACCGGTTCACCGGCACCCCGTTCGCCGGGCTGGTGCTCAAACCGCTGACGCGCTCCGCCGAGCAGAGCCTCGGCGTCGCCTGGACCTTCGGGACCCTGCTGCTCGTGGTCGGGATAGGCCTGGTCGTCGCCCGCGCACTGCCGGGGCCCGTCTCCCGCCGCAGCGGTCTGCTGGCGGCGCCCATCACCATCAGCCTGCTGATGCTGTCGCTGCCGGTGCGCAACAGCTTCTACCTCGGGCAGACGAGCATCATCCCGGTCCTCCTCGTCCTCGTCGGCTGCTTCGTCGCCCGCGGGGAGAGATCGTCCGGTGTGCTGGTCGGCATCGGCGCGGCCCTTCAGCCCACCGCTCTTCTCTTCGCGCCCCTGCTGTGGTTCACCGGACGCAAACAGGCCGCCGTCACCTCGGCGGGGACCTTCACCGCGCTGTCGGCGCTCGCCTGGGCCGCACTGCCCGGCGACTCCTGGACCTACTGGGTCCACCACGTGGCCGGCGCCGGCCTCGGTGCCCGCCCCGACAGCCTCGCCAACCAGTCCCTGCACGGGGCGCTGTTGCGCCTCGGCCTGGAAGGGCCGCTCGAGATCACGCTGTACGTCGCGCTGGCCGCCGCGGTCGTCTGGTTCGGCCTGCGCCGCGCGGTGCGGTACGCGAAGGACGGACAACTCCTCCTCGCCGTCGCCCTCACCGGCTGTGTCGCCGTCGCCGTCTCGCCCACCGCCTGGCAGCACCAACTCCTGTGGGTCCTGCTCGCCGTGGTCGGCCGGGTCGGCAAGCGGGCGTCCGACCGGATGCTCTGGCCGGTTCTCGTCATTCTGGCGATGACGCTGCCCGGCAAGATGCTGCTGCCCAACATGGCCGTGATGCACCCGGTGCGCGACAACGCCCTGCTGATCGCGGCGCTCGCCGCCGCCGTCGCGGTGCCGTTCCTGCCGCGAACCTCGCCGTACTTCCGCCGCCCGGTCCCCACCGAGTACGTCTCCCCGGTCCCGTCGCGCTGGAGCCGCATCCCGCTGCTGCCGTTCTGGCGGCGCGTGCTGGCCCGCCCGAACCTGCTCCTCGAACTGCTGGTGATCCGGGTCGGCTACTCCGCCTACTCGCACATCCGCACCGCCGCCACCGGCAGCGTCGGCGCGGCCGAGGAGCACGGCCGGCAGGTCGTCGCCATCGAGCGGGCGCTGCACATCGACATCGAGCTGTGGGCCAACAAGGCCATGGCGAACGCGGAGTGGGCCGAGTCCTTCTTCAACTTCTACTACACGTCCTTCCACTTCGTGGTGCCGCTGAGCATCCTCGGCCTCCTCTACGTCCGCCGCCCGGTCGACTACCGCTGGGCGCGCTCCTCGCTCGCCTTCGCCACGGTCCTCGCCCTGCTGGGCTTCTGGCTCTACCCGCTGGCCCCGCCGCGGCTGATGCCGGGCATGGGCTTCATCGACACGGTGCACGGACCGCAGGACCTCGCGAACCCCGACTACGGAGCGATGACCGCGGTCACCAACCAGTACGCGGCGATGCCGTCGCTGCACTTCGGCTGGTCGCTCTGGTGCGGCCTGGTGGTCGTCCTGCTCGCGCCGAAGCTGTGGATGAAGCTGCTGGGCCTGCTGCACCCGCTGTTCACGGCCGGCGCGATCGTGGCCACGGCGAACCACTGGATCCTGGACGCGGTGGGCGGCGCGGCGGTCGTCGGCGCGGGCTTCGGCCTGACGTACGTGCTCTCGGGGCGCCGGAAACTGCTGCCGTCGACGGCAACGGCGACCGCCGGGGCGGGGACAGGACTTCCCAAGCAACGCGCGGCGGCCCCGGCGGAGACCGCTGAGGAGTCCGCGGTCCCGGCCGCCCCGAAGTGACGTGCACGGCCGAAGCGACGTACGGCCCGACGTGACGCGCAGGCCGATGTGACCTACAGCCCGACGTGAAGGGGCAGTTGATCCGCCCCTGGGCCGGATCGCCGCGGACGCGGGAGCCGCTGCCCCCGCGGGGACGGCGTTCGGGACTGACCTCAGGCGGCGAACAGCGCGGCGAGAGATGCCACGATCGCCAGGGCCGGCTGGGCGATGTCCGCTCCGCCGGCCAGAATCTCCCGCAGCCGCTCCAGACGGGTGCGCACCGCGGAAGCGTCCGGTTCCGGTTCCCCGGTGACACGGGCCAGGTCGTGCACCGCGCCGGCCGCCTCCGCGCGTCCGGTGTCGGACAGGTCGCGGCTGGACAGCACGAGTTCGAGCAGCCGGGTCAGTTCCGCGCCGCTGGTGCCGGACGCGTAGGTGTTCTGGAAGTCCCGTACGACGACGTCCTGCGGCCGGTTGATGAAGGTGGTGTTCGTACCCTGGAAGGAGAAGTTCTCCGACACCGATGCTCCTGAAGTGATGACGACGCGGCAGTCGTGGAAGGTGTGCGTGTGGCCCGGGTGGGCCGGCTCGGCGGGACGCAGCGCATCCCTGATCGACGCGGCGGCCTCGCGCACCCGGGCGAAGGCCTCCGCGTCGGCCTCCCGGTGGGCCGCGAGCGCGCGCAGCCCGGCCCGGGGTGTCTGGCGTGCCACCACCGGTTCCTCCCACCAGCGGTCGGGGACCGCCACCTGCCGGGGCGAGCCCAGGGCCTCGGCGATCTGCCCGAACAGGGTCCTGAAGTATGGGAGGGAGACGTCCTCGATGCGGAAGACGACCTTCTCGCCCCGGTGGACCGGCCCTCGACCTGCGTGAAAGAAGACGAGGCAGGGCAGGAGCCCGACGTCCAGACCGAGGAGCCCGGCGATCTCGTAGGCCCCCTGCGGGTCGTACGGCTGCCACTGGAGCCACCGCATCCGGGACATGACCCGGTAGAGGTCGGGCGCCAGGTGTCGGCGCCAGTACGTCCGGGCGGCGCCCCGGTCGGGAAGCCGTTCCACCACGAAGATGCGGGTCGCGGGCCCCGACAGGGCGTTGAGGTCGTCGAAGTGGGTGCGCACGTACGCCGCCAGCTCCACGTCCGCCTGGGTGTAGAGCAGGACGCCCCACAGACGTGGGCCGCCGTCCGGGGCGTCGGCGTTCTCCGTCAGCTGGAGCCGTCGGAGCAATTCGGCCGGGTTCGAGGCGGGAGCCAGGCGGTAGGAGGCTTCGGGCGGGTGCTCCACGCAGAGGACCAGGACGTCACCGTCCGCCAGGTCCGTCTCGGCGAGGGTGAGTTCCTCGGGCAGCCGCTCGCCGGTCACCGGCTCGGCGAACCAGGAGTCGACGGCGTTCGCCGTGTCCGCGGGGCACAGAGCCTTCAGCTCGCGGAGGGCCAGGGACGCGGGGACCGAGACCTCGAAGGTGTCCGCAAGCGTCCGCCGGTCGAGGTCGGTCCACCGCCGGAGGCCGGCGTCGCCGTCCCGGCCGATGGCGAAGGCCCCGCTGCCGATGGCCTCGTCCAGCGCACGGGACACCCGGACGCCGTACGGCTGATGCCTGGTGTCGACGTGGTCGCCCTCGCGAATATCGATGTGCAGCCGCAACTGTCGATCCCCTGACGTCACTTGCGCGTGAGAGAAGTATGGACGACGGGGGCGGGCGAGGGCCATGGCGGATCCGGTGCGACGGGAGGCAGGGGCGGGGCGTGGGTGAGGGGCCCCCCGCCTCCCGCGTTCGGTGGGCAGATCCCCGGGCGCCGGTGCACGGCCCCGGGCGCCGGTCAGCCGTGGACGACCTGGAGTTCCTTGATCCCGTTCAGCCAGGCCGAGCGCAGCCTCCGGGGGTCGCCCGCCAGTCGCAGGTCCGGCAGCACGTCCGCTATCGCGTTGAAGATCAGGTTGATCTCCATCACCGCCAGCGACTTGCCGAGGCAGAAGTGCGGGCCCCCGCCGCCGAAGCCGAGGTGCGGGTTGGGGTCGCGGGTGATGTCGAACCGCTCGGGGGCGTCGAAGGCCTCGGGGTCGTTGTTGGCGGACGAGTAGAAGATTCCGACGCGGTCGCCCATTCTGATCCGCTGACCGCCGAGTGTGAGGTCCTGGGTCGCGGTGCGCTGGAAGGAGACGACGGGGGTCGCCCAGCGCACGATCTCCTCGGCCGCCGTCTCGGGACGCTCGCGCTTGTAGAGCTCCCACTGGTCGGGATGGGTGAGGAAGGCGTGCATGCCGTGGCTGATGGCGTTGCGCGTGGTCTCGTTTCCGGCCACCGCCAGCAGGATCACGAAGAAGCCGAACTCGTCGTTGGAGAGGTTGCCCTCGTCCTCCGCGGCGACCAGCGTGCTGACGATGTCCTTGGCCGGGCACTCCTTGCGGGCCGCGGCGAGGTTCATCGAGTACGAGACGATCTCCATCGCCGCCTCGGCGCCGATCTCCTCGGTGATGGCGTACTCCGGATCGTCGTACGCCGCCATCTTGTTGGACCAGTCGAAGATCTTGGCACGGTCCTCCTGCGGTACGCCGATGAGTTCGGCGATCGCCTGGAGCGGGAGTTCCACCGCGATCTCGGTGACGAAGTCGAAGCTGCCGTCGCTCTTCGCTCCCGCCCGCGCGTTCTCCACGATGCCGCGGGCCCGTGAGCGCAGGGCCTCCTGGAGGGACCGCACGGCGCGGGGGGTGAAACCGCGTTGGACGATCTGGCGCACCCGGGTGTGTTCCGGCGGGTCCATGTTGAGCATGATCAGCTTCTGGACCTCGATCTGGTCCCGGCTGATCGATTCGTTGAAGCGGATGACCGCGGTGTTGGTGTTGGACGAGAACAGCTCCGGGTGGGTGGAGACATGCTTCACGTCGGCGTGCCGGGTGACCGCCCAGTACCCCTCGTCCTGGAATCCGGAGATGCCGGCCGGCTGCGCGCACCACCAGACCGGCGCGGTCTGCCGCATCATGGCGAACTCGGGGTGTGGGACGCGGGCTTGGAGCAGATCGGGGTCGGTGAAGTCGAACCCTGCGGGCAGATGGGGGCAGTCCTTCGGCAGCTTCAACGTCAACTCCAGGGTCTCGCGGCGGGGTCCGGCGGCGGTGCCCAGGGGCACCCAGTCTCTGACGACCCATCAGAATTGACCGAAAGCTAGTAACGAGTTCTACAAGTGGCAAGGGCCACGGCGGGAACTGTTGCGCGCCAAGTCCGCAGCAGGGGCGTGCAAGGCCCTTGCGTACCGGGGGTAGCACTCATAAGACTTCTCAGAGAACTAGAACGCGTACTAGTTCTCGTGCGACGGCGCCGGGACGCCCCGCACATGTGGAGGAGAGGACGAGCTCATGGCCGCGGAACCCGTCATCGTCGAAGCCGTACGCACCCCCATCGGCAAGCGCTCAGGCGCGCTCGCCAATCTGCATCCCGCCTATCTCCTGGGCGAGACCTACCGTGAACTGCTCGGCCGTACCGGCATCCAGGCCGACTGCGTCGAGCAGATCGTCGGCGGCACGGTCACCCACGCCGGCGAACAGTCCATGAACCCCGCGCGCACCGCGTGGCTGACCATGGGGCTGCCCTACGAGACGGCGGCGACGACCGTGGACTGCCAGTGCGGATCCTCGCAGCAGGCGAGCCACATGGTCGCCAACATGATCGCGGCGGGCGTCATCGACGTCGGCATCAGCTGCGGGGTCGAGGCGATGTCGCGAGTGCCGCTGGGCAGCGGTTCCAAGCACGGTCCGGGCAAGCCGTTCCCCGACGAGTCCAACGTCGATCTGCCCAACCAGTTCGAGGCCGCCGAGCGCATCGCCCGCCACCGCGGACTGTCCCGCGAACGCGTCGACTCGCTCGGACTGCTGTCGCAGGAACGCGCGCGGGAAGCCTGGGCCGAGGAGCGCTTCAAGCGGGAGACCTTCGCCGTCCAGGTGCCGACGACCGAGGAGGAGCAGGCCGCGGGGCAGGGCATGTGGCGGCTCGTCGACCGTGACGAGGGGCTGCGCGACACCAGCATGGAGGCGCTGGCCCGGCTGAAGCCGGTCATGCCGACGGCCGTGCACACCGCGGGCAACTCCTCGCAGATCTCGGACGGCTCGGCGGCCATCATGTGGGCGTCGAAGCGGATGGCGAGGGCGCTCAAGCTGAAGCCGCGCGCCCGGATCGTCGCGCAGGCGCTCGTCGGCGCGGACCCCCACTTCCACCTCGACGGCCCGATCGACGCGACCCGCGCCGTCCTGGGCAAGGCGGGGATGTCGCTGCGGGACATCGATCTGGTGGAGGTCAACGAGGCGTTCGCGTCGGTGGTGCTGAGCTGGGCGCAGGTCTTCGACCAGGACCTGGACAAGGTCAACGTCAACGGCGGAGGCATCGCGCTCGGCCACCCGGTGGGCGCCACGGGAGCCCGGCTGATCACCACGGCGCTGCACGAACTGGAACGGCGTGACCGGGAGTTCGCACTGATCACGATGTGTGCGGGCGGCGCGCTGTCGACGGCGACGATCATCCAGCGGCTGTAGCGGGCGGGACTCTCACCCGGGCGGGACTCTCACCCGGGCGGGACCGTCACCCCGGGCGGGGCGGTTACCCGGGCGGGGTCCCTCCCGGGCCCCGGGCCAGGCCCGGTCCCGGGTCTGCCGGTCCCTCGAACGTGACCGTACCCGCCGGCGCGACCGCGCCCTCGAACGCGACCGGGGCCTCGAACGCCGCCCGCCGCGTGGCACGGCGCAGCGCCTTGAGGACGGTCGCGCCGATCGTGAGCGTCAGGACGACCGTCAGCGCCGCCCGCCCGAGGTCCCAGCCGATCGACGTCGCCGCGCAATAGGCCAGAAAGCGCACCAGGTTGTCGTGGACCGGATCGCCCGGCCGGAAGGAGATCCCCGACGACAACCCGCCGATGTACGTCCAGCCCTGGAGGTTCATGATCGTGCCGTAGGCGAACGCGGCGACCGCGCCGTACGCGCCGAGCATCAGCATCTCGGCACGGCCGCGCAGCCGCTCGGCTCCCGGCAGCAGCCCGGCGCCCATCGTGAACCAGCCCATCGACAGCATCTGGAACGGCATCCAGGGCCCGACACCGCCGGTGAGCAGCGCGGACGCGAACATCGTGACCGAGCCGAGGACGAAGCCGAAGCCCGGCCCCAGCACCCGGCCGCTGAGGACCATCAGGAAGAACATGGGCTCCAGGCCCGCGGTCCCGGCGCCGAGCGGACGCAGCGCCGCCCCGACCGCGGCGAGCACGCCGAGCATGGCCACCGCCTTGGCGTCCATGCCGCTGTCCGCGATCGTCGCGACGACGACGGCCACGAGCAGCGGAAGCAGCGCGGCGAACAGCCAGGGCGCGTCCGCGGAGTGGGCGAGCCCCGACCCGGGGTCGGCGAGCAGCGGCCAGCCGAAGGCGACGACTCCGACCGCACTCACCAGCGCGAGCGCGAGGACGGAACGGGGGCCGAGGCGCACCGGACGTGTCGTCATCGCAGCGCTACCCGGACCTCGGAGACGGTCAGCCAGGGCTGGGGGGCCAGGATCTTGGCGACCTGCGGTGCGAAGGCGGGTGACGAGACGACGACGTCGGACGTCGGTCCGTCCGCGACGATCTCGCCGTCGGCCAGGATCACCACCCGGTGCGCCAGTTCCGCGGCCAGCTCCACGTCGTGGGTGGCCAGGACGATGCCGTGCCCCTCGCGCGCGAGACCCTGGAGCACACCGACGAGCCGGGCCTTCGCCGCGTAGTCCAGTCCGCGGGTGGGCTCGTCGAGGAGCAGCAGCGGCGGACGCCCGGTGAGCACGACGGCCAGCGCGAGCGCGAGCCGCTGTCCCTCGGAGAGATCGCGCGGATGTGTTCCGTCCCGCACGCCGGGCAGCAGTTCGCCGACCAGCGCCCGGCAGGAGCCCGGCGCGGCGCCCGCGTCGGCGTCGGCGGCCGCGCACTCGGCGGCGACGGTGTCCGCGTACAGCAGGTCCCGCGGCTCCTGCGGCACGAGCCCGACCTGCCGGATCAGCTCGCGGGGGCTGGTCCGGTGCGGGGTGAGACCGCCGACCAGGACGCTGCCCGAGGCGGGTTCGACCATGCCGACGAGGGCGGAGAGGAGGGTCGACTTCCCGGCGCCGTTGCGCCCCATCAGCGCGACGGTCTCGCCGGCGCCGACAGTGATGCCGACTCCGCGCAGCGCCTCCACGCGCCCGCGGCGGACGCCGAGCCGGGTGGTGGCGGCGAGGTGTTCCGGCAGCCCCGTCCGCGCCGGGCCCGTCCCGCGGCTCGCGGACGCGCCCCTCACCGGTATGAACTTCCGGCGTCCGGAAGGCCGGCCGGTGGCCGAAGCCCGGTCCGTACCCACAGCCCGGTCCGGGACCGCGACGCGGCCCGGGCCCCGATCGCCCTCGTCCGGTCCGGTCCTCGTGGGGGAGAGGCCCGCCAGACGCTCCCGGAGGCCGGACGCCCGGCGCCGGGCGTCCCGTACGGACAGCGGCAGCGGGTCCCAGCCCGCCAGCCGTCCGAGGCCCACCACGGGCGGGTACACCGGCGACGCCGCCATGACCGCGGCCGGTTCACCGATCACGGGAGCCGTGCCGGGGCCGGGCAGCAGGACGACCTGGTCCGCGTACTGCACCACCCGCTCCAGCCGGTGTTCGGCCATCAGCACCGTGGTGCCCAGGTCGTGCACCAGCCGCTGGAGGACCGCCAGCACCTCTTCCGCCGCGGCCGGGTCCAGCGCGGACGTGGGCTCGTCGAGGACCAGCACCCGCGGGTGCGGGGTGAGCACCGAGCCGATCGCGACCCGTTGCTGCTGGCCTCCGGAGAGCGTCGCGATCGGCCGGTCGCGCAGCTCCGCCAGGCCGAGCAGATCGAGCGTCTCCTCCACCCTGCGGCGCATCACCTCGGGAGCGAGACCGAGCGACTCCATGCCGTACGCCAGCTCGTCCTCGACCGTGTCGGTGACGAAGTGGGCCAGTGGGTCCTGGCCCACCGTGCCGACGAGGTCTGCCAGTTCGCGCGGCTTGTGCGTGCGGGTGTCACGGCCTCCGACGGTGACGCGGCCGCGCAGGGTGCCGCCGGTGAAGTGGGGCACCAGGCCGGACACCGCTCCCAGCAGTGTCGACTTGCCGACCCCCGACGGGCCGACGAGGAGCACCAGCTCCCCTTCCGGAACGGTCAGATCGACGCCGCTGATCGCGGGCGCCGCGGCATCGCCGTAGGTCACCGACACGTTGTCGAAGCGGATCACGGGGTCGACTCCTCGGATACCTCGGGGACGGGCGCGACGAACGCCGGCAGCAGTCCGATCAGCGTGCCGACCGCGGGCCACAGCGGCAGCGTGGGGGCGGTCAGCGGCACGACGCCGGGGTGCAGCGCCTGGGGGTCGTAGCTGCCCGCGCGGATCATCAACGCCGCGACGGCCACGCCCGATCCGGCCACCAGCCAGGACCGCGGGCCGAAGCGGTCGGGGCGGTAGCGGCTGCGTACGGAGCGCCGGCCGCCGAGCCACAGTCCTGCCAGCGCGGCACCGAGCCCGCCGACGAGGACGGGCAGTCCGTACGCGGCGCCCTCCGCGGCCAGCAGCCCGTAGGTGCCCGCGCAGACTCCGAGGAGTCCGCCGAGCGTGAGCACGGTGGTCGTACGGCGGACGGCGGGCGGGACCTGCGCACTGCGCCCGTACCCCCGCGCGTCCATCGACGCGGCGACCGCGACCGAACGCTCCAGCGCACCCTCCAGCACGGGCAGCCCGATCTGCGCGATCGCCCTGATCCCGCCGGTGGGGCGGCCGCGCAGCCGGCGGGCGGTGCGCAGCCGGACGACGTCGGACACCATGTTCGGCGCGAAGGTCATCGCGACGACGACGGCGACACCGGCCTCGTACAGCGCGGCCGGCAGCGACTTGAGCAGCCGGGCCGGATTGGCGAGGGCGTTCGCGGCGCCGACGCAGATGAGGAGCGTGGCCAGTTTCGCGCCGTCGTACAGTGCGAACACGATCTGCTCGGCGGAGACCCGGCCGCCGATCCTGATGCCGCGGACCCAGTCGGGAAGCGGAACCTCGGGGAGCGTGAGCAGTATGTGTGTGCCGGGGATGGGGGAGCCGAGCACCACGGAGAAGAGGACACGGACGGCGATGACGATGAGACCGAGCTTGACGAACGCGCCGTAGGAACGGGCCCACGGCGCGTCCGTGCGCCGGGCCGCGACGACGTATCCGGCCACGCCCACGAGCAGCCCGAGGAGCAGGGGGTTCGTGGTCCGTGACGCGGCGGTGGCGAGCCCGAGGGCCCACAGCCACCAGGCGCCGGCGTGCAGGGAGTTGCCGCGGTGCGCCGCGGGGGCGCGCAGCCGGTGCCACGGGGAACGGTGTCCCCGTGCCCCCGCGCTGTCCGCCGGTTCGCGCCGCACGCCGGTGTCCGTCCTCATCCGCGTCGGCGCCGGGACTGCCACACCGCGGCGGCTGCCAGCAGCCCGATCGCCGCCACGCCCGCCACCAGTCCGAGCGACGGACCGCCGTCCGAGCCGGCGGGGTCGGCGGCCGTCGCGGACGTGGCCGGGGAGGAGGAAACCCCCGGGGAGGAGGAGTCGGCCGGAGCCGCGATCTGCTCGCCGCAGCCCGCCGCCGGATAGCCCGAGATCCCGCACAACAGCGCCTGGTTGTTGTACCGCAGGGGCTTCGCCACCGACGCCAGCGCCTCCGCCGTCGTCGCGTCGGGTGCCACTTGGGCGCACGCGGCCCGCAGCGCGGGCGGTGCCTCGCCCTTCGGCGCGTCCTGGGCGGTGCCGGGGTCGATGACCAGCGCGATCCGCTTCGTGCCGGGCTTCGGAGCCGTGCCCGCGCAGATGGCCGCGAAGTCCGGCGCCTCGCGCGGTCGCGCCGAGTCCGAGCTGTCCTCGCTCACGGAGAACCGGAAGCCGTTGACCGCGCCGTCGTCGGGACGCGCCGTCGCCGGGCCCTCGGTGGCGTAGGCCCAGGTCCCGCCACCGGCGCCCTGCCAGAACGACCAGTAGCGGTAGCCCGCCGCATGGGCGGGCCCCGCGCCCAGCACCGTCAGCGCGGTGCCGAGCACGAGGACCCAGGCGAGCAGTCGCGCCCGCATCACTGCTTCTTGCGGCGGCCGCTGAACAGGATGCCCACGCCGACGCTGGCCACGAAGAACGCGCCGACGATCCACCACACGCCGATGCCGGAGTCGTCCTTGCCGTCCTTCTCGGACGCGTCGGGTGTCTCGGACTTCTCGGACTTCTCGGCGCCGGGCGCCTGCGGAGCGGGTCCGGTCGCGTTCAGCTGCCGCACGAGGTCGGCGCCGCCGAACTTCTGCGGGTCCGCGCCGACGGCGTGGGCGGCGAGGATCAGCTGCGCGTACGCCGCCGGGCCCGATGCCTTCGCCCAGGCCGCCGAGTTCTTCTCCAGCCACGTCACCGTGTCGGCGGCCTGGTCGGAGTGGCCGGCGGCGGACAGGGCTGTCACCGCGTCCGCCGTGTTGCCGAAGTCGGGCTGCGGGGCGGGGTTCTCGGCCCCGGGCATCGGCGCCGAGTCGAGGTGACCGGTCTTCTTCAGCGCGGTCACGAGGTAAGCGGCGCCGTTCTGCGCGGCCTGCTCCGGCGTGGCCCCGGCGGCGCACGCGGCGGGAGCCGCCGGCTTCGGCCCCTCGACCGCGAGGCCCTTGCCGAGCGCGCCCAGCACGCCCGCCGCTGTCGAGTCGGCGACTGTCCCGGGCTGCTTCACCTGGAACACGAAGGCGCCGGCGTCCTTGCCCGTGCAGGGCTTCGCGAAGGTCAGCAGAGCGTCGTACGGCGACTTCCCGCTCTTCGCCTTGACCGCGGCCGGCTTCTCGCCCACCGACGCGAGCGCGCCGATCACGACGGAGGTGGAGTTGGCGTCACTCGCACCGCCGGGGTTGTAGCCCCAGCCGCCGTCCGCGTTCTGCACCGACTTCAGCCAGGCGACCGACTTCTCCACCGCGGCGTCCTGGCCGCCGAGCGCGGCGAGTGCCTGGACGGCGGCCGCGGTGGCGTTGGAGTCCAGCGGGAGCTTGGCGTCGCACGGCTTGGAGGCGTCCGCGCGGTACGAGGGGAAGGCGCCGTTGTCGCACTGCTGGCCGGTCAGCCAGTCGACCGCCACGGTCGCGGGCGTGACCTTCACCGTGTCCTGCGCGAGCAGGGCCAGCGACTGACGCCAGACGCCGTCGTAGGCCGGGTCGGTCGTGCCGTACAGACCCGAGGGCAGCACGGTGGACGGCGACGGCTTGGGGGTGGGAGCCGCGAAGGCGGCCGGCGCGGCGGCCGCGACGACGGCCATGCCGAGAACGGCGGACGCGGCGACCGCTGCGGTGGTGCGGCGAACGGGGGTCATGGCGGGCGGGCCTCTCCTGCGGGAGAGCCGGGCACGGGCACACGTGGGCACCAGGGCTCCGGCTCCGTATTCCTCGACGGTGCCGGCCTCCGGCGGTTGCCGGGGCACGAGCCGGTCACGGCCGCGTACGGGGCAGTCCGGCTCACCGCCGGCGACGGCGGTTCACGGTTGCGGGTCAGCGCCGGATTTGCACCGGCTTCCCCCCGTACGGGTGTGATGACGACTCGCTCACTGTACCGGCCGGTCACGAGGCCCCCTCCGGGCGGATCCCGCCCACGGCGGCGGGGCCCGTCCGGGGGAGCGGCGGCGGGTCTGTCCGGAGCGGGCGGCGGGGTCGGCCGGTGCCGTCCGCCAGGGGCGGGCGGCGGGGTCGTGGCCGGGCGGGGAGGCGAGTCGTATGCCGGGGTCGGGCGGCGAGGCGAGTCGTACGCCGGGCTCTGGCAGCGAGGTGAGTCGTACGCCGAGGTCGGGCGGCCCGGTCGGAGAGCCGGAGCCCGGCGGCCGGTCAGAGCGCGACGTACGTCGCGGGCGTACCGGACAGCATCTCCGCGCGCCCGAGTTTCACCAGTCGGCGCAGATGCGCCTCGGCCTCCGAGACGGCGATGTTCCGCGAGCCGTAGGGGATCTCGTCCCAGGGCCGGTTCCACTCCATCCGCTCGGCGGTCTGCCACGGTGTGAGCGGCTGGGCCAGCAGGTCGAGCAGCCCGGTGAGGCGCTCCTCGTGATGGCCGAGCAACTCCCGTACGCGGCCCGGGGCGTCGGCGAACGCGTGCTGGTGCGCCGGCAGCACTTCCGCGGGCGCGAGGCGGCCGACGCGCTCCAGGGAGTCGAGGTAGTCGCCCAGCGGGTCGGTGACGGTGGCGTCGTCGGGGTCCTCGTAGAGCCCGATGTGCGGGGTGATCCCGGGCAGCAGATGGTCTCCGGAGAACAGCCGCCCGTGCCCCGGCAGCCCGGCCGGATGGTCCTCCTCCAGATGCAGGCAGACATGGCCGGGTGTGTGGCCGGGCGTCCAGATCGCCCGCAGCCGCCGGTCCTTGAGGTCCAGCAGCTCGCCCGGCACGATCTCCCGGTCGGGCAGCGCGGCCCGCAGTCCCGGCAGCGTCCGCATCCGCCCCTGCTCCCGGGCGGCCCGCAGGGGCGCGACATGCTCGTCGGGCGCGCCGGCCCGGCAGAGCTTGTCGGCGAGGTAGTCGAGCCATCGCGCGGGCTCGGCCTCGCGGGTCCGGCGTACGACGTCCGCGTCCGCCGCGTGCATCGCGATCCAGGCCCCGGACGCCTCGCGGACCTGCCCGGAGAGGCCGTGGTGGTCGGGGTGGTGGTGGGTGACGACCACCCCGTGAATGTCGGTGATGCGCACCCCGAGCGAGTCCAGTCCCGCGTCGAGGGCGTCCCAGGAGGCGGGGTCGTCCCACCCGGTGTCGACGAGGACGGGTCCGCGACCGGTGTCGAGGAGATGGACGAGCGTGTGCCCGAGAGGGTTGTCCGGGATGGGCACCTCGATGGACCAGACGCCGCCGCGGTGGTCGATCACCTGGGGCATGGGGGCCTCGTCTCTGTCCGGCGGCAGGGCCACGCCCTCCCACTATAACTAGAACGGGTTCCAATGGTCGCCCAAGTCGACCGGTTTCCCGCGCGGTTGGCGGCACGCCTTCCCCGGGATCGTGGGTGTGCTGACGCCGGCGGGCTTCTTCGTCACCGCCATTGCTCCCCATAACTAGAACTGATATCAGTTCTGAAACAGTGTCAGAAACAGCCCGGGTGCAGGAGGCAGCAGCCATGACCGAGCTCGTGGAACACGGAAAGCTGTTCATCGGGGGCGAGTTGGCCGACCCCGCCGGCGGCGGGACCATCGAGGTCGTCTCACCCCACACCGAGCAGGTCATCGGCCGGGTCCCGCACGCCTCGCGCGCCGACGTCGACCGCGCCGTGGCCGTCGCGCGCAAGGCCTTCGACGAGGGCCCCTGGCCGCGGGCGACGCTGGAGGAGCGCATCGCCGTCGTGAGCCGGATCAAGGACGCGATCGCCGTACGGCACGAGGAGATCGCCCGCTCCATCAGCTCGCAGAACGGCTCCCCGTACTCCTGGAGCGTCCTCGCCCAGGCGCTCGGCGCCATGATGGTCTGGGACTCGGCGATCGCCGTCGCGCGGGACTTCCCCTACGAGGAGACGCGGGCCGGAGCGCTCGGGCCGATCCTCGTGACGCGCGAGCCCGTCGGCGTGGTGGCGGCCGTCGTGCCGTGGAACGTCCCGCAGTTCACCGCCGCCGCCAAGCTGGGCCCGGCGCTGCTCGCCGGATGCACCGTCGTGCTCAAGCCGTCTCCCGAGTCGCCGCTCGACTCCTACATCCTCGCCGAGATGGCCCAGGAGGCAGGCCTGCCGGAGGGCGTGCTGTCGATCCTGCCCGCCGACCGCGAGGTCAGCGAGTACCTGGTCGGGCACCCCGGCATCGACAAGGTCTCCTTCACCGGCTCCGTCGCGGCGGGCAAGCGCGTCATGGAGGTCGCGGCACGTCATCTCACCCGCGTCACCCTGGAACTCGGCGGCAAGTCGGCGGCCGTGATCCTGCCCGACGCCGACCTCGACACCACGATCGCCGGGATCGTGCCCGCGGCCTGGATGAACAACGGCCAGGCCTGCGTGGCCCAGACGCGCATTCTCGCGCCGCGCAGCCGCTACGACGAGATCGCCGAGGCGCTCACGGCCGCGGCCGCCGCCCTGGTGGTCGGCGACCCGCTCGACCCGGCCACCCAGGTCGGCCCCCTCGTCGCCCGGCGCCAGCAGCAGCGCTCTCTCGACTACATCCGGATCGGGCAGGAGGAAGGCGCCAAGATCCTCACCGGGGGCGGGCGCCCGGCGGCGCAGGAGAAGGGCTGGTACGTGGAGCCGACGCTGTTCGGCGGCGTCGACAACTCCATGCGGATTGCCCGCGAGGAGATCTTCGGCCCGGTCATCTGCCTGCTGCCGTACGGCGACGAGACGGAGGCGGCGAAGATCGCCAACGACTCCGACTACGGGCTCAGCGGCAGCGTGTGGACCTCCGACGTCGCACGCGGCATCGACTTCGCCCGCCGGGTCAGGACGGGTACGTACAACGTGAACACCTTCAGTCTCGACATGCTGGGCCCGTTCGGCGGCTACAAGGACTCCGGTGTGGGCCGGGAGTTCGGCCCCGAGGGGCTCAGCGAGTACCTGGAGCACAAGATGATCCACCTGCCGACCGCGCACGGAGCCGTCTGATGGGGGACCGCTGGCACGTCGAGGTCGACCGGAGCGTCTGCATCGGCTCGGGCCTGTGCGTCGGCAACGCCCCGGAGGGCTTCCGCCTCGACCCGGCGCGCCAGTCGCACCCACAGGAGACCGACACCGACGCGAACGAACGGATCCTGGCGGCCGCGGAGTGCTGCCCGGTCGAGGCGATCGCGATCACGCTGCTGGACAGCGGGGAGCCGGTCTTCCCCCCGGAGGAGTAGCCGGCCGGGCCGGGCCCGCTCACGCCCCGCGCCGCGCCGCGGCCGCCCTTGTGTGATCAGTGACCGCGCCGCGGGTCCGTCAGGTCGATCAACCGGCACACCGTCTCGATGTCGATCTTGACCTGGGCGATCGAGGCCCGGCCCGAGAGCCAGGTGATCAGTGCCGAGTGCCAGGTGTGCTCGATCACCCGGACCGCGGAGAGCTGTTCCGGGGTCGGGTTCTCCAGGCCCATCGCGTCCAGGATGATCGCCGTCGTCTGGCGGGAGACCGTGTCGACCTCGGGACTGACGCTGCGGTCCGCGAAGGTCAGCGCCCGCACCATCGCGTCCGCGAGGTGCGGCTCGCGCTGGAGGGCGCGGAAGGCCCGCATCAGGGTCTCCGCGACCCGGTCAGCGGCGTTCTCCCCGGCCGGAGGGCGCTTGCGCAGTGTCGTGTGCATGTGCTGGAGCTGGTCCTGCATCGTGGCGACCAGCAGATGGATCTTGGAGGGGAAGTAGCGGTACAGCGTGCCGAGGGCCACCCCCGCGGCCTCGGCGACCTCGCGCATCTGCACCGCGTCGAAGCCGCCGCGGCTGGCGAGCTGGGCGCTGGCGTGCAGGATGCGACGACGGCGCGCCTCCTGGCGCTCCGTCAGGGGCGGCGACGCCGGCCCCGCCGGCTTGGCTTCGGCTGTCATGGGTCCCGTTCCACGCGCGACTTCGGATCGCACAGCATGGCAGCGGTCCCGTCGTGGCGCGAATCACCTGATCCGGCTCTTACGGCGGTGCTACCAGCCGGTAGATTCGAAGCTCCTCGAACGATCAAGTCTGAAACTTGTTCTAGATTAGCGCGAGCGGTTACGCTCCGGCGAAAACGCATGAGAAGGGGGCCGTGAGTGACCGTTGAGGCCATCGAGGCCGGCCCTCGTCCAGGGCCGTCCGGCGGCGGTGACGCACCGCTGCGCATCGCGCTCCTCACCTACAAGGGCAACCCCTTCTGCGGCGGCCAGGGTGTCTATGTGCGCCACCTCTCGCGCGAGCTCGCCCGTCTCGGACACAGCGTCGAGGTGATCGGCGCCCAGCCCTACCCCGTGCTCGACGAGGGCGTGCCGCTCACCGAGCTGCCGAGCCTCGACCTGTACCGCAGCCCGGACCCGTTCCGTACGCCCCGCCGCGGCGAGTACCGCGACTGGATCGACGCCGTCGAGGTCGCCACCATGTGGACCGGCGGCTTCCCCGAACCGCTGACCTTCTCGCTGCGGGCCCGCCGTCATCTGCTCGCGCGCCGGGGCGAGTTCGACGTCGTGCACGACAACCAGACGCTCGGCTACGGACTGCTGGGCGACCTCGGCGCACCGCTCGTCACCACCATCCACCACCCGATCACGGTGGACCGGCAGCTGGAGCTGGACGCCGCGGAGGGCCGCCGCCGCCGTCTGTCCGTACGCCGCTGGTACGGCTTCACCCGCATGCAGAAGCGCGTCGCGCGCCGGCTGCCGTCCGTCCTCACCGTCTCCGGCACCTCGCAGCAGGAGATCGTCGAGCACCTCGGTGTGCGCCGTGACCGCATCGACGTCGTCCACATCGGCGCCGACACCGACCTTTTCTCGCCGAATCCCGCCGTGGCCGAGGTGCCGGGACGCATCGTGACCACCTCCAGCGCCGACGTACCCCTCAAGGGCCTCGTCCACCTGGTGGAGGCACTGGCGAAGCTGCGTACCGAGCACCCGGCGGCCCATCTCGTGGTCGTCGGCAAGCGCGCCGAGGACGGGCCGGTCGCCCAGCTGATCGAGCGGTACGGGCTCGAGGACGCCGTGGAGTTCGTCAAGGGCATCACGGACGCCGAACTCGTCGACCTCGTGCGCAGCGCGCAGGTCGCCTGTGTGCCGTCGCTGTACGAGGGCTTCTCACTGCCCGCGGCCGAGGCGATGGCCACCGGAACGCCGCTGGTCGCCACCACGGGCGGGGCGATCCCCGAGGTCGCGGGCCCCGACGGCGAGAGCTGTCTCGCGGTGCCGCCCGGCGACGCGGGCGCGCTGGCGGCGGCGCTGGGCAGACTGCTCGGCGACCCCGAGCTGAGAGCGCGTCTCGGTGCCGGTGGCCGCGAGCGGGTGCTGTCCCGTTTCACCTGGGCCAGAGCGGCACAGGGCACGGCCGAGCGCTACCGCGAGGCCATCGCCATGGGCCGTTCCACGGCCAAGGAACCAGGCCGCCCCGCGGCCCCAGTGGTGGGGAGCAACCACTCATGCTGACCGTCGACTTCTCCCGCTTCCCGCTCGCCGCGGGCGACCGGGTCCTCGACCTCGGATGCGGTGCCGGCCGGCATGCGTTCGAGTGCTACCGGCGTGGCGCGCAGGTCGTGGCGCTCGACCAGAACGGCGAGGAGATCCGCGAGGTCGCCAAGTGGTTCGCCGCCATGAAGGAGGCCGGCGAGGCCCCGCAGGGCGCGACGGCCACCGCCATGGAGGGCGACGCGCTCAACCTCCCCTTCCCCGACGAGTCGTTCGACGTCGTGATCATCTCCGAGGTCATGGAGCACATCCCCGACGACAAGGGCGTGCTCGCGGAGATGGTGCGGGTGCTCAAGCCCGGCGGACGCATCGCGATCACGGTGCCGCGCTACGGACCCGAGAAGATCTGCTGGGCCCTCAGCGACGCCTACCACGAGGTCGAGGGCGGGCACATCCGTATCTACCGGGCCGACGAACTGCTCGACAGGATCAGGGAGGCCGGTCTCGAACCGTACGGCACCCACCACGCGCACGCGCTGCACAGCCCCTACTGGTGGCTCAAGTGCGCGTTCGGCGTCGACAACGACAAGGCCCTGCCGGTCAAGGCGTACCACCAGCTGCTCGTCTGGGACATCATGAAGAAGCCACTGGCCACCCGGCTCGCCGAACAGGCGCTGAACCCGCTGATCGGCAAGAGCTTCGTGGCCTACGCGACCAAGCCGCACCACCCGGAGGTCGGGGCGTGACTGTGCCCAGGCGCAGCCACGGCCGTACCGAACATCTGGTCCTGCCCGGGGTGCTCACCGCCGAACAGGCCGCCGAGACCGTTGCCGGGATCGTCGCCGTGCAGCGCGAGGACGGGGCGATTCCCTGGTTCCGCGGTCACCACCTGGACCCGTGGGACCACACCGAGGCCGCGATGGCCCTGGACGCGGCGGGTGAGCACGAGGCGGCTTCCCTCGCCTACGACTGGCTGCTGCGGCACCAGAACGAGGACGGCTCCTGGTACGCGGCGTACCACGACGGGGAGGCGTCCCGGGCGACCGACCGCGGCCGGGAGACCAACTTCGTCGCCTATGTCGCCGTCGGCGTCTGGCACCACTTCGTGGCCACCGGCGACGAGGCGTTCCTCGACCGGATGTGGCCGTGCGTCCAGGCGGCGATCGAGTTCGTCCTGCGGCTCCAGCAGCCCGGCGGGCAGATCGGCTGGAAGCGCGAGGCCGCCGAGGACGGCGGTGCGGCGGTCACCGACGCGCTGCTGACCGGCAGTTCGTCCGTGCACCATGCCCTGCGCTGCGCCCTGGCGATTGCCGAGGAGCGCGAGGAGCCGCAGCCCGACTGGGAGCTGGCGGCGGGCGCCCTGGCGCACGCCATCCGCTGTCACCCCGAGCGCTTCCTCGACAAGAGCCACTACTCCATGGACTGGTACTACCCGGTGCTCGGCGGTGCGCTGACCGGAGTGGAGGCGTCGGAGCGCATCGAGAAGCACTGGGACGACTTCGTCGTGCCGGGCCTCGGAGTGCGCTGTGTGCTGCCGAACCCGTGGGTGACCGGCGGCGAGAGCTGCGAACTCGCCCTGGCCCTGTGGGTCATGGGCGAGTCCGACCGTGCGCTGGAGATCCTGCAGTCCGTCGGCCATCTGCGGGCCGAGGGCGGTATGTACTGGACGGGGTACGTCTTCGAGGGCAGCCCGGCCGTGTGGCCGGAGGAACTCACCACGTGGACGGCGGGCTCCCTGCTCCTCGCGGTGGCCGCGCTCGGCGGGGACGAGGCGACCACCGCGGTCTTCGGAGGCGAGCGCCTGCCGCGGGGGCTGGCTCCCGACTGCTGCACGGCGTAGGGCCTGTTGCCCGTTCCCGGGCAGTACGCCGTGACCGGGCAGCCGGCGGGTGCCGGCGGCTGCGGGCGCCGGCGGTGCTAGTGGCGGCGCAGCCTGCCGGCCACGGCGTGGCCGACGAAGAGGTAGACCACGGCCGCGAGGCCGTATCCGGCGACGACGCGTGCCCACGCCTCGTCGAAGGTGAACAGGTCGTAGGACCAGCCGGCGAGCCAGCGGGCCGCGTCCTGGACGAAGTTGACCAGGTCGTTGGCGCGGTTGGCGTCCAGCAGGTACATCAGGATCCACAGGCCCAGGATGAAGGCCATGACATCCGCGACGATCGCTATGACCGTCCCGGCCTGGTTGCTTCCAGTGCGATGACGAGGACTCATAGCCCTCGGATTGCCGCTTGTGCCCGTGTGAAACCCCCTGTGTTCGAACACGTGGCGCAGTAGATCTCCGCGGGCGGCAGAAGCCTTTCCTACAGGGCGAGTTCGGCGAGAACACGCATGGTGTGCGGATCCGGGGCGGTCACGAGCAGATCGGTGACCGGTCCTGATCGCCATGCCTCCAGGCGTTCCGCGATCCGTGCGCGGGGCCCTACGAGCGAGATCTCGTCGGCGAAGGCGTCCGGCACCGCGTGCACCGCCTCCTCGCGCCGCCCCTCCGCGAACAGCCGCTGGACCTCACGGGCCTCGGCCTCGTAGCCCATGCGCGCCATCAGATCGGCGTGGAAGTTGCGGGCCGCGTGTCCCATGCCGCCGATGTAGAAGCCGAGCATCGTCTTGACCGGCAGCAGGCCCTCGGCGAGGTCGTCGCAGACCTGGGCACGGGCCATCGGCGCGATGACGAAGCCGTCGGGCAGGTCCGTGAGCGAGGCCTTGTACACGTCGGTCCGCAGCGGGGACCAGTACAGCGGCAGCCAGCCGTCGGCTATCCGGGTCGTCTGCGCGATGTTCTTCGGCCCCTCGGCCCCGAGCAGCAGGGGCAGCGAGGCACGCAGCGGATGCGTGATGGGCTTCAGCGGTTTGCCGAGGCCGGTGGCGCCGTCGCCGCGGTAGGGGTGCGTGTGGAAGCGGCCGTCGAGCTCAACGGGGGCCTCACGCCGCAGGACTTGCCGGATGACGTCGATGTACTCGCGGGTCGCGGTGAGCGGGCTGCTCGGGAACGGACGGCCGTACCACCCCTCGACGACCTGCGGTCCCGACAGACCGAGGCCCAGCATCATCCGTCCGCCGGAGAGATGGTCCAGGGTGAGCGCGTGCATCGCGGTCGCGGTGGGGGTGCGGGCGGCCATCTGCGCCACCGCCGTGCCGAGCCGGATGCGCGAGGTGTGCGCGGCGATCCAGGTGAGCGGGGTGAAGGCGTCGGAGCCCCAGGCCTCGGAGGTCCACACCGAGTCGTAGCCGAGGCGCTCGGCCTCGCGGGCGAGTTCGAGATGGCCGGGGTCGGGGCCGCGGCCCCAGTAGCCGAGAGCAAGTCCGAGTCGCATGCCAGAGACCCTCCGGAGCCTTGTCCCACAACTGCTGACGGTGCGTCAGGATACGCCGACGGCCCACAGCCCGGGAAGGGCGGGGGGCCGTCGGTCGGGCCAATGGGCGGATCAGCCGCGCTGGATGCCCGAGGTGTCCTGGAGCACGCCGCGGCGGCCGTCCTGCGTCTGGGCGATCAGGCCGGGACCGCGCTGCTCGACCGCGAGGTACCAGGTACCGGGCGCGAGTTCGGCGATCGGGGTCGGCGAACCGTCCTCGCCGTACAGCGGACGGGCCACCGGCACCGCGAACCAGAACGGCGTGAACTCGGCACCGGACTTCTGCGGCGCGGCCGGACCGGGCTGGGGCTGCCCCGCCTGCGGCTGACCGGGCTGCGGCTGGCCGCCGTAGGGCTGCTGCGGCTGACCGGGCTGGCCGGGCTGGCCGGGCTGCACACCGTACGGCTGCTGCTGGGCGCCCGGGTAGCCGTAACCACCCTGCGGCTGACCGCCGTAGGGGGCGGGAGCGGGACGCGGGGCACCGAGGAGCGGGGCCTTGAAGGCGGGCACGATCAGCGAGCACACGGCGCCGGCCGCGAGGACGAGAGCGGCGATGAAGCCGAGGATCAGGCCCACGCCCGCGTCCACGCTCTCACCGAAGTCCAGCGGACCCGCCGGGTCGAAGATCGCGCCGATCGCGGTCCACGCGGTGAAGACCGCCAGCGCGACGCCGACCTGGCCGAGGTCGAGCCCGATGACCCGCGGCGGCTGGGGCAGCGCGTGCGAGAGAGTGATCAGCACCGCCGCGATGATGCCGGCCAGGTAGACACCCAGAAGCAGGGTCCCGTTGTCCCAGGCGGTCGGCACATCGCCACAGTTGTTGCCCGAGCAGTCGAATGTGTCGAGGAACGAGGCGATGAACAGCAACACCGCTGCTCCGATCACCACGCCGTCGCCTCGAGTGAGGGAGCGGATGTTCACGTGAAAAGTCCTTCGTCGGTCGTCTCATCGGGGCGGTCGTCGCTGCCGCCGGTTCGGCGGTGTGCACAACGCGGAGCTCGGGGGTGACTCCCCATCGTAGGGATGAATCTATCGTCTGGCTGATCCGGTCGTCTGCCCGGTACCGGGACTTACCTCGTGAGGTAGCTTCCGATGCCGTCCGCGATTCCCTGCGCCGCCTTCTGACGCCAGCCGGAGCTTGTCAGAAGTGCCGCGTCCTGTGCGTCACGCATATTGCCGCATTCGATGAACACTTTGGGCACGGTGGACAGATTGAGACCGCCGAGATCCTTCCGCACGTCCAACGCCGTACCGTCGCCGACATAGTTGGAGGGTGCGCTTCCGGTCGCCCGGACGAACTTCCCCGCAATGCGCTCGCCGAGATCGCGGGACGGGCCGACGATCGCGGTGGTGTCCGCGCCACCCGCCGTGACCAGGGCGGGAAGGATCACATGGAAGCCGCGGTTGCCCGAGGCCGAGCCGTCGGCGTGGACGGAGACGACCGCGTCCGCCTTTGCCCTGTTGCCGATCCGGGCCCGCTCGTCGACGCAGGGACCGAACGCCCGGTCGTTGTCATGGGTGAATTCGACCGTTGCGCCCTGCTTTTCCAGCAGAGTGCGAAGACGTTGTGAAACATCACGCGTGAATGCGGCCTCGGTGTAGCCGTCATTGGTGGACGTACCCGTTGTGTCGCATTCCTTGCGGTTGGTTCCGATGTCCACGAGCTTGTTGATCTCGGAAGTGTGCTGGAAGTTGCCGGGATTGTGTCCCGGGTCGACCACCACGACCTTTCCGGCGAGGGGACCCGCCCCGCCGCCCTTCGCAGGCGCGGAAGGGGTGGGGGCGGGCTTCGAGGTGGCCGGCGGCGTCGGCGAGGCGGTGTCGGAGGCATCCGGTCCCGGCTTGCCCGCGGTGGTCTGACCGCTCGGCAGCGGCAGCACCTTCGGCGGCTCGCTGTCGTCCGGGCCGCTCATCGCCAGCCAGACCAGCCAGCCCGCCAGAGCACTCGGCACCAGAGCGGCGATCGCGACGGTGAGGGTGCCGCGGGCGCGGTGCGGGCCGGGGGAGTGCTGGTTCTCGTCGTACGACACGTTCGCGATGCTAGTGCCTGTCAGCTTCCCGGTCCGGTGCGCCGCAGGACGCGCAGGGAGCCGGTCACCGAGACCTCGGTGAACGCCCCGGACGCGAGTGCCCGCAGATACACGCGGTACGGGGCCTGGCCGCCGTCCGCGGGGTCCGGGAACACGTCGTGGATCACCAGCAGTCCGCCGTCGGCCACATGGGGTGCCCAGCCCTCGTAGTCGCCTCCGGCGTGCTCGTCGGTGTGGCCGCCGTCGATGAAGACGAGGGCGAGCAGGGTGTTCCAGATGCGGGCCACCTGGGGCGAGCGGCCGACGAGGGCCACGACGTACTCCTCCAGACCCGCGTGGAAGAGCGTGCGGCGGAAGGTGGGCAGGGTATCCATCCGCCCCACCTCGGGGTCCACCAGCTCCGGGTCGTGGTACTCCCAGCCCGGCTGCTGCTCCTCGCTGCCCCGGTGGTGGTCGACGGTGACGGCCGTCGTGCCGGCCTCACGGGCGACGTCGGCGAGCAGGATCGTCGAGCGCCCGCAGTACGTGCCCACCTCAAGGAGGGGCAGTCCCAGGGTGGCGGCCTCGGCAGCGGCCGCGTACAGCGCGAGGCCCTCGTTCAGGGGCATGAAGCCCGTGGCGGCCTCGAAGGCGGCGAGGGTCTTCGGCGCGGGAGCGGCGGCCATGGGTGGATTCCTCCAGGTCGTACGGGTGTCCGGGCCCGCCCATGGTGCCGTACGGCGCGGGCGGCGGCCGACAGGAACCCCGGTACCTGACCTACCGTCAGATTGAAACGTGTTCTAGTCTGCCGCTCATGGGCATCGGAATCACGCACGAAGAACGGGAGTTGGCCGCATCCGTGCGCGGCTGGCTGGCGCGCGCCGTGCCACCCGGGGAGGTGCGCAAGCTGCTCGACGTGCCCTCCGGCGGACTCGGCAGGCCCGGGCACTGGGACGGCGCGGCGGGCCAGGGGCTCCTCGGTGTGCATCTGCCCGAGGAGCACGGCGGGGGCGGCGGCTCCCTGGTCGACCTGGCCGTCGTCCTGGAGGAGGCGGGCCGCGCCCTGCTCCCCGGGCCGTACGCGATGAACGCACTCGCCGCCGAAGTGCTCAGCCGCGCGGGCCGGCCCGAGCTCGTCCGCGCGCTCGCCGACGGCCGCCGCATCGCCTCCGTCGCCCTCGGCGCCGGCACCCTCACCGCCGTCCGGGCCGGCGACGGAACGCTGCGGCTGGACGGCTGTGCCCCGCCCGTCCTCGCCGGGGCGCAGGCAGACCTCCTGCTGCTCGCCGCAAAGTCGGGACAGGGCACGGTGTGGACGGCGGTGGACGCGCAGACCCTCGCCGTACGCGCCCACGACAGCGCCGACCCGACCCGGCCGACCGCCGAGGTGGCGGCGCACCACGTCCTCGTCCCGCGGCACCGCGTCCTGGACGTCCCCGGAGGGCTCGTGGGCGACCTCGCGGCCGTGCTTCTCGCGGCCGAGGCCTGCGGAGTGGCCTCCCGCGCCCTGGAGGCCGCCACCGAACACGCGGGCGTGCGCGAACAGTTCGGCCGGCCCATCGGGCAGTTCCAGGGGATCAAGCACCTGTGCGCCGACATGCTCATCCGCCTCGAACAGGCACGGGCCCTCACCTGGGACGCGGCCCGCGCCGCCCGGGACGAGCCCGAAGCGCTCGGGCTGGTCGCCGCGCTCGCCGCCGCCACCGCGCTGGACGCCGCGTACACCTGCGCCAAGGACTGCATCCAGATCCTCGGCGGCATCGGCTTCACCTGGGAGCACGACGCACACCTGTATCTGCGCCGCGCACTCGTGGCACGCCAGCTGCTCGGGCCGGGCGACACCCACCGGCAGCGGGCCGTGCGCCTGGCCATCGGCGGGGTACGGCGCGCGCTGCGCCTCGAACTGCCCGAAGAGGCACGGGCCCACCGCGACGAAGTACGCGCGGCGGTCGAGGCCGTCCGTGGACTCTCCCCGGCCGCCGCCCGCCGCGCCCTCGCCCCCACCGGCCTCGCCGCACCGCATCTGCCACCGCCGTACGGACGGGGCGCAGGACCGGTGCAGCAGCTCGCCGTGCAGCAGGAACTGGCCGACGCGGGCGTGGTGATCAGCGGACTGTCCGTCGCGGCCTGGGTGGTCCCCTCACTGCTCGCATACGGCACCGACGCCCAGAAGGAGCGCTATCTGCCGCCGACGCTGCGCGGTGACCTCCGGTGGTGCCAGCTCTTCAGCGAACCGGGAGCGGGATCCGACCTGGCGTCGCTGCGGACGAAGGCCGAGCGGGTCGACGGCGGCTGGCGCGTCACCGGCCAGAAGGTGTGGACGAGTGCCGCCGGGCGGGCCGACCACGGCATCCTGCTGGCACGTACGGACCCCACGGCGCCCAAGCACCGGGGCCTCACCTACTTCGTCGTCGACATGAAGAACACCGACGGCATCGACATCCGCCCGCTGAAGGAGATCACCGGTGACTCCCTCTTCAACGAGGTGTGGTTCGACGGCGCGTTGCTGCCGGACGACGCCGTCGTCGGTGCCGTGAACGACGGCTGGCGGGTCGCGCGCAACACCCTCGGCAACGAACGCGTCCACATGGCCGACCAGCTCACCTTCGACACCGGCCTCGAAGCCCTGCTGGCCCGCGCGTCCGGCCTCGACGACGCCTACCGCACCCGCATCGGTGCGCTGGCCGCCGAGGCGCACGCACTCGGCTGCCTCGCCCTGCGCACGACGATGCGGCAGGTGTCCGGACGCGAACCGGGCGCGGGCGCCTCCGTACGCAAACTCGTCCAGACCCTGCACCAGCAGAGGACCGCCGCACTGGCTCTGGAACTCCTCGGCCCCGACGGCTCGGTGTGCGAGGGGCCGGGGGAGGCGGCGGTGCGCGAACTGCTGATGTCGCGCTGCCTGACCATCGCCGGCGGCACCACACAGGTCCAGCTCAACGTCGTCGCCGAGCGCATCCTCGGCCTTCCCCGGGACTGAAGGAGCACGCTGTGAAGAGCTACATCGTCGGCGTCGGGATGACGACGTTCGAGAAGCCCGGCACCCGCGACCGGCAGTACTGGGACATGGCCCAGGAGTCGGGCGCCAAGGCCCTCGCCGATGCCGGGGTCGCCTACGAGGACGTCGAACAGGTCCCGGTCGGCCACTGCTTCCAGGCGTCGACCGCCGCCCAGCGCGCGGTCTACGCGATCGGGCTCACCGGCGTCCCCGTCTACAACGTCAACAACAACTGCGCCACCGGCTCCACGGCGCTGATGATGGCGCGGCAGTTCGTCGAGGGCGGCATCAGCGACTGCGTTCTCGCCCTCGGCTTCGAGAAGATGGCCCGCGGCGCGCTCGGGGCCGGGGCGGACGGCGGGGACTTCGCGTCGTCGCCCGTCGCACGGCACTACGGGATCATGGCAGCGGCCCACGGTTTCGAGGCGACACCGCCCACCGCACAGATCTTCGGCAACGCCGCACGGGAACACATGGAGCGCCACGGCACCACCGAACGGCAGCTCGCGGCCGTCGCCGCGAAGAACCACCGGCACTCCGCCGACAACCCCAACGCCCAGTTCCGGGACGTCTGGTCCACCGACGAGATCCTCGCCTCGCGCACCGTCCACCGCCCGCTGACCAAGCTCCAGTGCTCACCCACCTCGGACGGCGCGGCAGCGGCCGTGGTCGTCTCCGAGCGGTTCGTCGTCCGGCACGGACTGCACGGGAAGGCCGTGGAGATCGCGGGTCAGGCCATGACCACCGACACCGAGGAGTCCTTCGCCTCCGGCTCCTGCATCGACGTCGTGGGCAAGCCGATGTCCCGGGCCGCCGCCCTCCTCGCCTACGAGCGGTCCGGACTCGGGATCGAGGACGTCGACGTCGTCGAACTGCACGACTGTTTCTCCGTCAACGAACTGCTCACCTACGAGGCGCTCGGCATGTGCCCGGACGGCGAGTCCGGGAAGCTGGTGGAGAGCGGTGCGACCACCCACGGCGGGCGGTGGGTGGTGAATCCGTCCGGCGGGCTGATCTCCAAGGGGCACCCGCTGGGCGCCACCGGTCTCGCGCAGGCCGCCGAGCTGACCTGGCAACTGCGGGGCGAGGCGGGCGGACGCCAGGTCGAGGGGGCGAGGGTCGGGCTCGCCCACAACATCGGTCTGGGCGGGGCGGCGGTGGTCACCCTGCTGCGGAAGTCGTAGTCGCTTTCGGCTCCGGGCCCTAGGTCTCCCGGCACCTGGCGCGTACATCTTTGTCCGGATGTACGGGCCGCAGCTCGGCTGAGACCATGACGGCCATGGTCCACGCCCGCTCAGACGCCCCCGAATCCCTCATATCCACGCCCGCCGGGACCGCCCGCACCTGGCTGGTGCTGCTCACCGCGTGCGCCGGGCAGTTCCTCGTCGTGCTCGACGTGTCCGTCGTCAACGTCGCGCTGCCCTCGATGCGCGCCGACCTCGGGCTCTCCACCACCGGGCTCCAGTGGGTGCTCAACGCGTACTCCATCGCCTTCGCCGGCTTCATGCTGCTCGGCGGGCGGGCCGCTGACATCTTCGGCCGCAAGCGCACCTTCCTCGTCGGACTCGGCCTGTTCACCGCCGCGTCCCTGGCGGGCGGGCTCGCCGAGGAGGGCTGGCAGTTGCTCGCCGCGCGGGCGGTGCAGGGCCTGGGCGCGGCCGTGCTCGCCCCGGCGACCCTGACCATCGTGACGGCGGCCGTGCCGCCGGGGCCCGCCCGCACCCGGGCGATCGGCACCTGGTCGGCGGTCGGTGCCGCGGGCGGCGCCGCCGGCGGTCTCGTCGGGGGAGTCCTCACCGATCTGCTGTCCTGGCGCTGGGTGTTGCTGATCAACGTGCCGGTCGGAGCGCTGGTGCTGCTGGGCGCGGCCGTCTGGCTGACCGAGAGCAGGAACGGCGCGGCCCGCCGCCTCGACCTGCCGGGCGCGGTCCTCGTCACGGGCGGCCTCGCCTCGGTGGCGTACGGCATCGTGCAGACGGAGAAGTCGGGCTGGGCCGCTTCCGCCACTCTGCTGCCGCTGCTCGGCGGCCTGGCGCTCCTCGCGCTCTTCGTCGCCGTCGAGGCGCGGACCCGGGCGCCGCTGATGCCGCTGAAGGTGTTCCGGTCCCGGGCGGTCTCGGCCGCCAACGTGACCATGATGGTGTGCGGTTCGGCGTCCTTCTCCATGTGGTTCTTCATGACGGTGTACGCGCAGAACGTGCTGGGCTACACGCCGCTCGAAGCGGGCCTCGCGCTGATCCCCAGCTCGGTGAGCGTGATCGTCGGCTCCAAGCTCGCACCCCGCTTCATGGCGAAGGCGGGAGCCACCAACATCGCCGTCATCGGTGCGCTGATCGCCGCGACCGGCTTCGGCTGGCAGTCCATGATGACCGCCGACGGCAGCTATGCGACCTCCATCCTCGGACCCGGCATCCTGATGATGACGGGCGTCGGCCTCGCGGCCACCCCGCTCGCCGCCCTGGCCACCGCGGGTGCCGAGCCGGCGGACGCCGGTCTGGTCTCGGGCCTGATCAACACCTCGCGCACGATGGGCGGCGCGCTGGGCCTCGCCGTGCTGTCCACCGTCGCGGCGGCGCGCACCGGCGGCGGCACCGGGCCGAGTGAGCTGGCCGCGGGTTACGCGCTCGCCTTCCGTACGGGAGCGGGGGTGCTGCTGACCGGCGCGGTGCTGATGCTGCTCCTGCTGCCGCGCCGGACGGAGCCGTAGAGCAGCGGTCCACGCCCGCCGGAGTACGAACAGCCCCGGCATTCGGGGGAGTTCACAGCCAGCCCTGCCGGCGCGCCGCCCGCACCGCCTCCATGCGGTTGCGGGTGGCCGTCTTGCCGATCGCGGACGAGAGGTAGTTGCGGACGGTCGACTCCGACAGATGCAGGGCGCCCGCGATGTCGGCGACCGTCGCACCGTCCACCGACGCGTTGAGCACGTCCTGCTCCCGCGCGGTGAGCGGATTGGGCCCCGCGCTCAGCGCGGCGGCGGCGAGCACCGGGTCGACGACGGTTTCCCCGGTCAGCACCCGGCGGATCGCCGACGCCAGTTCCTCCACGGGCCCGTCCTTGACGAGGAATCCCGCCGCCCCGGCCTCCATCGCCCGCCGCAGATAGCCGGGCCGCGCGAACGTCGTCAGGATAAGCACCCTGCATTCGGGCACCTCGTCCCGCAGATCGGCCGCCGCGTCGAGCCCACTGCGCCCGGGCAACTCGATGTCCAGCAGCGCCACATCGGGCCGCCACTCCAGCGCCGCCCGTACGATCTCGTCGCCGCGGCCGACCTGGGCCACCACGTTCAGATCCGGCTCCATGCCCAGCAGCAGCGCGAGCGCGCCCCGCAGCATGCCCTGGTCCTCGGCGAGAAGCACGCGGACGGACTTGGACGGACGGTGGTCCCGCGGCATCTCTTCCACGGATCACAGGGTAGGTCCGCCGGCCGGTTGAGGCGTGCTCGAAAGGGCCACGGACATGCGAAAACCCCGCCCGGCGGGTGGCAGGACGGGGCGTGGTCGTCATCGGACTCCGGTCAGGGGCTGCGATCACGAGGCGCGCCCGAGCGCCCCGACGGGTATACGGATGCCTGCCGAACGGGACGGATACATGTCGGGGAACGGGTCCCGCGCCGTTTGCACCCGCCCCGACCCTGTGTGCCGGCGTCATCGCGGGAGATGCGGGGATTCCCGGACAGGCCGGACGGTGTCCGCCGGCACAAGCCACTCCCGGCCCCCGCCCTCGGGGCCCATGAACGCCGTGGCCTGCTTCCGCCGTGCGCTCGGCAGCTCGGCTGGATCCTCCCATTCCAGGTCCACGGCGCGCAGGATTCCGATCCGGCCCGCGCTGTCCTTTACGCGGCGACCGATGTCATCCGGGCCGATCATCGCGGGCAGCAGTTCAGGTGCTGGTAAGTGACCGTGTCCGGCTGCGCAGGCCGGCGCTGTGTCCCTCGGCGGCAGCGTTCGAGTGGCTCGATCGGCTTGCGGCAGGCGGGGCAGGTCTCGCCCGCCGGGGCGTAGGTCGTGTACTCCCACTGCCGCGCGTCCGTGTCGCTCTCCTGCGTTCCGGCGGCCATGTCGTCGTCCCCTCGGTGCGGTCGTCGCTTGCCGGCGACGCTAGGAGGCCGGTCGGCGGGGCCTCCAGCAGATTGCACGGGTTTGCACGGCAATTCCTCCTGCCGATAGGGCTATTGACTCGGTATCCGCTGTTCAGCACGGTTGGTGCAAGCCACGCAATCAACCCGGACCAGGGAGTCAGCCATGGCCGTAGAGTTCGTAGGCATCGACCCGAACACCGACCGTGATCACTGCCCGACGGTGTAGGCGGACGCGGAAGCTCAGGAGATCTTGTTGCAAGGCTGGAAGCCGGGCAGCGAGACTCAGGCCCAGTGCGAGGCGAGCAGCCCCGCGAACGGGCCGGTTCCCGACAACGAGGCGATCATCAGGATTCCGGCCCGCATGATTCCGATGATCCGGGAGGCGTGCGATGCCATCGAGCGTGCCCAGCTTCGCTGAGCTGCTCAGCCAGTGCGAGCGGTCCGCCGTACACCTGGAGATGCGTGACTCGTACGCGTCCACCGACCGTTTCGATGCGTGGAAGCGTGGTGAGCGCATCAACTGGGACGACCGCGACTCCTGGTGGCATCCGTACGACCAGTTGATCACTGACACCGTGGCTCGGGGCGTGTCGATCCATCGTGCCCGGATCGTCTCCGAACCCGTGACGGAGTACATCCGGTGGGAGCACTACGTCACCCATGCCAACATCGTGGCGGGCGAGCTCGTTCGATGGCTGCCGCGTCGTCAGGCGACGGACATCGCTCTCCCCGGTAACGACTTCTGGCTCTTCGACGACAAGCTCCTACGCGTGCACCACTTCTCCGGCGACGGCGCGGTGGTCGAGGACGAGATCATCGATGACCCGGCGACGGTGAACCTCTGTGCATCGGCCTTCGACGCGGTGTGGGACCGGGCGATCCCGCACGACGTGTACGCGATCTGAGGACAGCCGGCTCCATGACCCCCCACCCCTCGTCGAGCGTCCAACAAGCCCGCGAGGCACTGGCGGGCCGGCTGCGCGAGATCCGCCGGGATGCCGGAATCACCGGGCGGGAGCTGGCTGTCAGACTGCGGTGGTCGGACTCGAAGGTGTCGCGCATCGGCAACGCGAAGACGCCGCCGTCCGACGCGGACATTCGGGCCTGGTGCCGGGCCTGTGGCGCCGACGGCCAGGCGCCGGATCTGATCGAGGCGAACAGGCAGTCCGCGGACGCCCATGTCCAGTGGAGACGGTTCCAACGCGGCGGTCTGCGGCACGTGCAGGCGTCGACCGAGAGCCTTTATCAACGCACTCGCCTGTTCCGGGTCTACGTATCCGACGTGATCCCCGGGTTTCTCCAGACCCAGGGCTACGCGACGGCGCTCTTGACGTCCATCGCGGACTTCCGGGGCACACCCGACGACGTGAGCGAGGCCGTCAAGGTCCGCATGAGGCGGAACGCGGTGCTCGACAACGCGGCGCACCGGTTCTCCTTCGTCCTGGAGGAATCGGTGCTGCGCCATCGGCTGTCCACCGTCGAGACGATGGCGGCGCAGCTCGGCCACCTGCTGACAGTCATGGATCTCCAGAACGTGGCTGTGGGCGTCATCCCGTTCACAGCCCAGCGAACCATCTGGCCCATGCCGACCTTCACGATCTTCGACGACACGAGGGTCCACGCGGACACGCTGGACGCTGCGTCCACACTGACGCAGCCGAACCAAGTCGACCTGTACGCAGCGGCCTTTGAGCGGCTGTCCCGCGGGGCGGTGAGGGGAGCTGCAGCGCGTTCTCTCGTGACGTCCGCCTTGACGTCTCTTGGCTGACTCGCCGATCCGTCATCGTATGTCCGACCTGCGCGAACGATTCCTGTGACGCACCCGGCCCTGGGCCTGGACGCGGCCCTGCGGTGAGGCGCGGCCGTGCGTGGGGCGCAACCCTGTCCGGCACGCGCCCTGGCCCTGGACGCGGCCCGGGTCAGAGCGCGGGTGCCGGGCTCGCGGCCTGCGCCGGGAGTCGGGCGTGGACGCGGAAACCCGCACCCGCCGGGCCCGCCTCCAGAGTGCCGCCCACCGCGGCCAGGCGTTCGGCCAGTCCCCTGAGCCCGGTGCCCTCCGTCTCCGCGAGGATGTCGACGGGGGCGCCGATGCCGTCGTCGGCGATCGTCAGCTCGCCCCCCTCCGGCCCCGCGGTGAGAGTGATCTCGCAGGTGGTCGCGCCGCTGTGGCGTACGGCGTTGGTCACCGCCTCCCGCACCACCCAGCCGAGCAGCGCCGCGGTCTCCGGTTCCGGCAAAGGCCCCGACTGGCGCACCACCGCCTCGACGCCGGCCGCGCTCAGCGCCGAGCGGGCCCGGTCCAGTTCGGCTCCGAAGCTGCCCCGGCGATAGCCCGTCACCGCCTCGCGGATCTCGGTCAGCGCCTGGCGGCCCACCGACTCGATGTCCGCGATCTGCGCCAGCGCCGCGTCCATGTCCCGTGGTCCCAGCCGCCTCGCGGCCTCCGACTTCACCACGATCACCGACAGCGTGTGACCGAGCAGATCGTGCAGATCGCGGGAGAAGCGCAGCCGCTCCTTCTCCACGGCGATGCGGGCCAGTTCCTGCCGGGTCTCGCGCAGTTCCCGCACGGTCTCGGACAGGGCGAGGATCGCCGCGGTCACCATCCCCGAGACGAGGGTCCCGTACGCGACGCCGATCGCGCCCCAGCCGTCCCGCAGCCCCGCCACCAGACCGGCGGCGACCGTCAGCGCGAGCACCACCACGCCGACCCGGGGCCCGCGCATCACGGCACCCGTCGCCAGGCCCAGCAGGGGGAAGAAGTACAGCCACTCGCCGCCGTAGCCCCCCGCCAGCGCGAAGGTGACCGCCCCCAGCGCGAGGAGCAGCAGGCGGGTCGTCGCCGTCTCCCGCACCCGTCCGTCGAAGGCGCGGAAGACGAGGGCGATGTAGAGCGAGTTGAAGATCAGCACTCCGACGGCACCGATCCAGGGATTGGGCGTCTCGCCGCGCACGAGGTTGGCGATGGCCCCCATCCCCATCAGCAGCCAGGGCAGCATGGTGAATCCGCTCGGCGGACCGATGCCGTCCCGTGCCGGCCCGCACCGCTGTGACGGCCGCCGCTGCCGGAGGCCGATCCTGGGGCGTGTGCCGCACTCGCCGTCCGCTGTCTTCGTCATACGGACGACGCTACGGAGGGGACGCGCTTCCCGGCAGACACAGGTGTACGGACCCGGCGGTGACAAATGTCCCGGGCGCGGGCGTCGCCTCGACGCAGAGCAGACGCAGGCGCTCACGCGGACGCGGATGCCGGCCGAGCGCGGTCCCCGACTCCGCCCCGGCGACCTGAGGCGCCATGCTCTCCTGTGCCCCGCTCGCAGCTCCTGACGAACCATCAATTCCCTTCGCCCGTCCGGTGCCCGCGCTCTTCACATGTCCTGTGGCCTGCGTTATACATAGGGGCCACCGGCCCTAGAACGCGTTCTAGAACGGTGCGCCGGGCCGGTCCCGCGCGACCTCGGTGCGGCCGACGGTGCGGACGGCCGTGCCGAGGTCTTCCCCTCCTCAAGGAGCCAGAGCCTCATGCCCATCGATCCCGCAAAGGCCGTCGCCGCGGAGCCCCGCAGCGCCGAGATCACCTGGGACCGCAAGGACGTCCAGCTCTACCACCTCGGCCTCGGCGCCGGCACTCCCGCGACCGACCCCGCCGAGCTGCGCTACACCCTGGAGTCGAGGCTGCACGTCCTGCCGAGCTTCGCCACCGTCGCGGGCGCGGGCAAGGGCGTCGTCGGCGGGCTCACCGGACCCGGCCTCGACATCGACCTGGCGTCCGTCCTGCACGGCGGACAGACCGTCCGGCTGCACCGGCCGATTCCGTCCGCCGGCACGGCCCTCTCCACGACACGTGTGGCTGCCGTGTACGACAAGGGCAAGGCGGCGGTCCTCGTCCTGCGCACCGAGGCGGCCGACGACGACGGCCCGCTGTGGACGAACGACTCGCAGATCTTCGTCCGCGGCGAAGGCGGGTTCGGCGGCGAGAGAGGACCCTCGTCCCGCACCGAACTCCCGGCGTCCGAACCGGACAAGACCGTCGAGAAGCCGATCCGCGAGGACCAGGCCCTGCTGTATCGCCTGTCCGGCGACCTCAACCCCCTGCACGCGGACCCGGAGTTCGCCGCTCGCGCCGGATTCGACCGCCCCATCCTGCACGGCCTGTGTTCGTACGGCATGGCGCTCAAGGCCGTCGTCGACACCCTGCTCGACGGGGACGTGACCCGGGTCCGCTCCTGCACCACGCGCTTCGCCGGGATCGTCTTCCCCGGCGAGACCCTGCGCATCAGGATGTGGCGCCGCACCGAGGGCACCGAAGACATCCGGGTGTCGGTCACGGCCGTCGAGCGCGACGACGCTCCCGTACTGGCCGACACCACCGTCGAGCTCGACTGACCGGACACGACACGAACCGAGGGAGCCGCACCGTGCGCGCAGCCGTACTGCACGAGACAGGGCAGGACAAGCTCGAAGTACTCGACGACGTCGAGGCGGTGGGCTTCGGCCCCGGCAAGGTCAGGATCCGGATCCGGGCGACCGGGCTCTGCCACTCCGACATCTCCGCGATGAACGGGGTCCTGCCGCAGCCCGCGCCGTTCGTCCCCGGCCACGAGGGCGCCGGCGAGATCGTCGACGCCGGCGACGGAGTGGGCGCGCTGAAGCAGGGCGACCGCGTGCTGCTGTGCTGGCTGCCCGCCTGCGGAGTCTGTCCCTCCTGCAAGCGCGGACAGACCGAACTGTGCCTCGCGGGCTTCCTGAACGCGGGCACCCCCAACTTCAAGCGTCCCGGCGGCGATGTCTTCGGCTTCGCCGGGACCGGCACCTTCACCGAGGAGGTCGTCGTCGACGCTGCCTGCGCGGTGCCGATACCCGATGACGTGCCGTTCGACATCGCCGCCCTCATCGGCTGCGGAGTGACCACCGGACTCGGCGCGGCGATCAACACCGCCGATGTGGAGGCCGGTTCGTCGGTCGCCGTCATCGGCTGCGGCGGCGTCGGCATCTCCGCCATCCAGGGCGCGCGGCTCAAGGGAGCGGCACAGATCGTCGCGGTCGACCCGGTCGCCACCCGGCGTGAGGCGGCCTTGCGGTTCGGCGCCACGGAAGCGGTCTCGCCCGACGAACTCGGCGACGCCAAACAGCGGATCACCGCGGGTGAGGGCTTCGACTACGTCTTCGAGGTCGTCGGCAAGTCGGCCACCGCACGCACGGCCTACGAGACGACCCGGCGCGGCGGCACCCTGTGCATCGTCGGCGCGGGCGCCATGGACGACTTCCTCCAGCTCAACATGTTCGAGCTGTTCTTCGACGAGAAGCGCATCCTGCCGTCGATGTACGGCGGCGGGGACGTGCTCACCTCCTACGAGCGGGCGATCGCGCTGTGGCGGGCGGGCCGTATCGACCTCGAAGGGCTGATCACGCACCGGGTGCCGCTCGCGGAGATCAACGACGCACTGGCCCAGATGCGTACCGGTGAGGCGCTGCGCACCTGCATCGAGATCTGACACCGCCGGTACCCCCTACGGGAAAGGAACCCGATGTCTCTGCCACTCGACGGCCTGTCCGCGATCGTCACCGGTGCGGCCCGCGGGCTCGGCCGCGCGGAGGCGCTCGAACTGGCCCGCCTCGGCGCGGGCCTCGTCGTCAATGACTACGGACGCCCGGGCCGGGACGGCTCCGGGGAGGGCTCGGCGACCCCGGCGGAGGAGGTCGCCGAGGAGATCCGCGCGGCGGGAGGGTCGGCCGTCGCGCACCACGGCGACATCGCCGACTTCGACCGGGCCCGCGACCTGGTCGACCTGGCGGTCGCCACGTACGGGAAGCTGGACATCCTGGTCAACAACGCGGGCATCCTGCGGGACCGGATGATCTTCTCGATGTCCGAGGGCGAATGGGACTCGGTGATCCGCGTCCATCTCAAGGGCCACTTCAACATGACCCACTTCGCCTCGGTCCACTGGCGCACACGCTCCAAGTCCGCGGGTGCCCCCGTCTACGGGCGGATCGTCAACACCTCTTCGGAGGCGTTCCTCGCGGGCTCCGCCGGCCAGCCGAACTATGCGGCGGCAAAGGGGGGCATCGTCGGCCTGACCACGTCGTCCGCGCTGGCCCTCGCCAAGTACGGGGTCACGGCGAACGCGATCTGCCCGCGCGCCAGGACGCGGATGACCCAGGACGTCTTCGCGGGCTTCGAGGAGCCGCAGGACGGCGGGCTCGACCCGCTGGCGCCGGAGCATGTGGCACCGCTGGTCGGCTATCTCGCGTCACCGGCGGCGGCCGGGGTCAGCGGTCAGCTGCTCGTCGTGCACGGCGGGATGGTGGCGGTCGTGGAACGCCCCAAGGTCTCGGCGAAGTTCGACACCACGAAGGAGAGCTTCAGCTTCGACGAGCTGGACGCGCTGCTGACGCCGTTCTACGCGGAACGCGGCGCGCACGAGACGTTCGCGGCGACGGAGGTGCTGGGCCTCAAACGCGGCCGGACCGGCCAGAATCTGTCCTGAGGCGTTCCGGCCGGGCAAGCGCATCCGGCGGGCAGGCCCATCCGGCCGGGCAGGCGCATCCGGCCGGGCAGGCGCATCCCGCCGGGTGCCGTGCTCGTACACGCTGCGGCCACACCTGCCCTGCTCACACGTGCCGTGCTCATTCATGCATGCCGTGCTCGTACGCCGACGGGGAACGCGGCCCCGCCGGCGTACGGGGCACGAGGGGCGCAGGCCCCCGAAGGTTCAGTGCGTGCGGCCGTCCTGCTCGGGGCGGCGGTGCTTGCCGTGCGCGGGAGACGCGTAGTCCTCCGTGCGCGCCGCACCCCCTCGATGCTTACCGGCACCCCCGGCCTTCGCCTCCTGCGAACGCGGGTCGGTGGTGTCGGTTCGGGCTTCAGACATGTGGGACATTCCCCCGTTGAGATCGCTGACATACGTGTCCGGCCGGTGCGGTGTCACCCACACCGGCCGCAGAGTTTATCCAGGGCCCAGGCGGCCGGTGAGAGGCGCCTGCTGCAAAGGAACCGGCTTGCACGCAACGGGAGTCCCGGAGCCGCCGGATGGTTCCCCACCTGCGTGTTCAGCGTGTGCCGGTTCGGTGACCACCTCGTGCGCGAAAACCTCCGAGGCGTCGATCCTCGCCAGCGCGCAGGTCACCGTCCCGGTTGTGTACGGCAGTTGCAGCACGCCCTCCCGGCTCCACATTCCCGAGCCCGCCAGCCACCCTTCCGGCGCGGCCAGTTGATGCAGCCGCCGGCCCGCGGGACGCCAGATGCCGAGCCAGCTCCCCGCCGCGCCGTCGACGCGCAGCCCCACCGCACAGCTCTCCGGCATCAGCACCTGCCCCGGCTGCACGGCGAACGGCGTCACCGCGCAGTCGGCGAGCCGCAGGCAGTCGGGGAAGCGCACCGGGCGCAGGCTGCCGAGGACACCCCATCCCAGCCGGTCGTGTCCCGCCGCGTCGGACCGGATCAGCAGCAGGCCGCTGTCGGGGTCCGCCAGCATCAGCCGGTCGTTGCTGTCCTCGGTGATCTGGAGGAGTGGTGTCACCTCACCGCCACGCCCCAGGTCCACCGCGACCGCCTTCACCGGCGATCCGGACTGCTGCCGGTCCAGGGCGAGCATCCGTCCCGTGCGGTCCAGCCAGACGCCGCCGGTGCAGCGGCCCGTCACCTCGGCGACATGCTCCGGGCCGAAGGCGCCGCCCGCCACCAGCCAGATCGCGGTCGAGTGCTCACCGGGCGCGAGGGCGTAGGCGCAGCTGCCGTCCGGCGACGGCGGAAGCATCGTCAGCTCGTCCGTCTCGACGCCGCCGAGCGGGAGTTCACCCGTCCCGGGGCCGGTCGGGTACAGCAGCGAGAAGGCGTGCCGGTCCTCCACCCGCCGCCGGATGAGCACCCGCCCGTCGCTCAGCGGGTGCACGTCCGTGTCGCGTTCCTCGGGCTGGTCCAGGGGCAGCGGCACGGCGTAGGGCTCGGGTCCGTCGAGCGTCCAGCGCTCGGGGTACAGGGCCTCTCCCACGCCGGCCAGCCGGGCGGCGTAGGAACCGTCCACCGCGATCGTGATTCCCGTACTCCCCACCGCACCGTCCTCCGGAGCGGTCTCGATGGCACAGGCTGTCATCGGCACTTCACCTCCGGTCACGAAGCTAGGTTTCGTACGTCCTGCCGAACAACACGAGACCTGCGTCTTCACACATAAGGGTGTTGATGCAACGGTTCTGCTGAGGTGGGCGAGGTGAGTGTGCTCGGCGGGCACCCCGGTGGTGCGGGAGCCATGGCATCCGCGGAAACGGCCGCGCTTGAAGTCGGGTAACCCTCAGTACCGGATCTGGAGCACGACATGTCCCTCCGCCGCCGCGGCACAGCGGCAGCCGTCGCCTGCGCCGCCGCGCTCACCCTCGCCGCCTGCGGAAGCGGTGACACCGCGGGGAGCCCGTCCGGCAAGGCGACGCCGAGGGCAAGAAGGACGTCGCCCAGGGCGGCAAGGGCTTCGGCGACGCCGCGACGAAGACGGCCGCGACGGGGACGGACGCGAAGCCGGGCCAGTTCCCGCGCACCATCACCCACGCCCTCGGAAAGACCGAACTCAAGGCCGCTCCCAAGCGGGTCGTGGTCCTCGACGTCGGCGAGCTCGACAACGTTGCCTCGCTGGGCGTCGAGCCGGTCGGCTACGCCCCCACCGAGGGCGACGAGGGCATCCCGGCCTACCTGAAGAAGGTGGCCGGCAGCCCCGCGAACGTGGGCACGATCAACAGCCTCAACCTGGAGGCGATCGCGGGCCTCAAGCCCGATCTGATCCTCGGCAGCCAGCTGCGCGCCGCGGACAAGTACAAGGAGCTCTCGCAGATCGCCCCGACCGTCTTCTCCATCCGCCCGGGCTTCACCTGGAAGGAGAACTACCTCCTCAACGCCTCGGCGCTGGACAGGACGGCCGCCGCGAAGGAGAAGCTCGCCGCGTACGAGAAGAAGGCCGACCAGCTCGGCACCGACGTCGGCGCGACGAAGCCCACCGTCTCGATGGTTCGCCACATGCCCGGCAAGTTCCGGCTGTACGCCCAGGCCTCCTTCATCGGCACGATCCTGAAGGACACCGGCCTCCAGCGGCCCGAGAACCAGCGGATCGAGGACCTCGCCGTCGAGATCAGCCCCGAGAAGATCGACGAGGCCGACGCCGACTGGATCTTCATCGGCGTCTACGGCGACCAGAAGACGACCAAGCGGGACACCGCCCGGTCGAACCCGCTGTGGAAGAGCCTCGGGGCGGTCAAGGCCGGCCGGGCCAAGGACGTACCGGATGAGACGTCGTATCTCGGTCTCGGTGTGACCGCCGCCGACCGCGTGCCGGACGATCTGCGCGGCTTCCTCGTCCCATAGGGCCCGTCGTTGGGATCTCGGCGGGCGCGCGGCGGCACACACCCCCGTAGCCATTCGGGCACGGGAGACCCCGCACCCCGTAGCCCCGGCACGGGCGGAGCCGCCACCGCGTCGGGTCCTTCCTCCGCCCTGCGATCACCCGCACCGGACCCTCCCCCTACGCCCAGTGGGCGTGGGGGGACCCCGCTCGCCGGCCCTGCCCGATCCGAACGACAGACCCCGGGTCCGCTCCGGGACGGAGCCCGGGAGGCTCGTGGCCGGATGCCCAGCTCGGCGGGGCGCCGAGCGCGGGTAACCTGTTTGCGTGCCCCGTCTGTCTGAAGTCATCACCGCGCTCGACGTCCTCTGGCCTCCCGAGCGTGCGGAGGAGTGGGACGCGGTCGGTACGGTCTGCGGCGACCCCGGTGCGGAGGTCCGACGCGTGCTGTTCGCCGTCGACCCCGTCCAGGAAGTCGCCGACGAGGCGATCGGGCTCGGCGCCCAGCTGATCGTCACCCATCACCCGCTCTATATGCGCGGGACCACGACGGTGGCGGTCGGCCATTTCAAGGGCCGGGTCGTGCACACGCTGATCAAGAACGACATCGCACTGCACGTCGCGCACACCAACGCGGACACCGCCGACCCCGGTGTCTCCGACGCCCTCGCCGGCGCGCTCGACCTCCGCGTCGTCGGGCCCCTGGTGCCGGACCCGACGGACACCTCGGGCCGCCGGGGCCTCGGCCGCGTCTGCGAGCTCGACCACCCCGAGACGCTCGGCGCGTTCGCCGAACGGGCGGCCAAGAGGCTGCCCGGCACCGCCCAGGGCATCCGCGTCGCGGGCGACCCGGACGCGACCGTGCGTACGGTCGCGGTGAGCGGCGGCTCCGGCGACAGCCTCTTCGACGCCGTCCGCGCCGCGGGCGTGGACGCCTTTCTCACCTCCGACCTCCGACACCACCCGGTGTCCGAGGCCACCCAGCAGTCCCCTCTCGGACTGGTGGACGCCGCGCACTGGGCCACCGAGTGGCCCTGGTGCGAACAGGCCGCCGCCCAGCTCGACGAGATCTCCGACCGGCACGGATGGGACCTGCGGGTCCACGTGTCGCGCACGGTCACCGATCCCTGGACCTCCCAACACTCTTCTCCTGGAGCCCCCAACTGAACGCCGCGCCCGCCGACCAGATCCGACTTCTCGACGTCCAGGCCCTCGACGCCCGTCTGTCGCGGCTCGCGCACCGGCGCAGGTCGCTGCCCGAGCACGCCGAGATCGAGTCGCTCACCAAGGACCTCACGCAGCTGCGCGACCTGCTGGTCGCCGCGCAGACCGAGGAGAGCGACACCGCCCGCGAGCAGACCAAGGCGGAGCAGGACGTCGACCAGGTCCGCCAGCGTGCCGTCCGTGACCAGCAGCGCCTGGACTCGGGCGCGGTCACCTCGCCCAAGGACCTGGAGAACCTCCAGCGCGAGATCGTCTCCCTCGCCAAGCGCCAGGGCGACCTGGAGGACGTCGTCCTCGAGGTCATGGAGCGCCGGGAGTCCGCGCAGGAACGTGTCGCCGAACTGACCGAGCGGGTCTCCTCCGTGCAGGCCAAGGCCGACGACGCGACCGCCCGCCGGGACGCGGCCGAGCAGGAACTCGACGCCGAGACCGCGACGCTGACCAAGGAGCGCGAGGTCCTGTCGGCCACCGTGCCCGCCGACCTGCTGAAGCTGTACGAGAAGCTCCGCGTCCAGCAGGGCGGGGTGGGCGCCGCCCGCCTCTTCCAGCGTCGTTGCGAGGGCTGCCAGCTCGAACTGAACATCACCGAGGTCAACGAGGTGCGCGCCGCGTCCCCCGACACGGTGCTGCGCTGCGAGAACTGCCGCCGCATCCTGGTCCGCACCTCCGAGTCGGGTCTCTGATGCCGCGGTTCGTCGTCGAGGCGGACGGTGGCTCCCGGGGCAACCCCGGCCCGGCGGGTTACGGCGCTGTCGTCATCGACGCCGCCAGCGGTGAGACGCTCGCCGAGGCCGCCGAGTACATCGGCGTCGCGACGAACAACGTCGCCGAGTACAAGGGCCTCGTCGCCGGGCTGAAGGCCGCGTACGCTCTCGCGCCCGACGCGGCCGTCCACGTGCGGATGGACTCCAAGCTCGTCGTCGAGCAGATGTCCGGGCGCTGGAAGATCAAGCACCCCGACATGAAGCCGCTGGCCGCCGAGGCGGCCAGGGTCTTCCCCGCGGCCCAGGTGACGTACGAGTGGATCCCGCGCGAGAAGAACAAGCACGCGGACCGGCTCGCCAACGAGGCGATGGACGCGGGCAAGCAGGGCAGGCAGTGGGAGCCGTCCCGCTCCACCGCCGAGCTCGCCACGCGGGACGACAGGGCGGCCCGGGTCGTCGGTGACGCGGCGGCGGGGGCGGCGAAGGCGCGTGCCGCGCTGTCCGGGGGCGGCCGGGGTGATGCCGGGCTCCTCCCGGGCACCGAGAGTGCCGGTGAGTCCGGTCCGACGGCCGAGAAGCCCGCGTCGCAGGGCTGGGGCGCCGACCTCGGCACTCCCACCACCTTCGTCCTGCTGCGGCACGGTGAGACCGCCCTCACGCCGGAGAAGCGCTTCTCCGGCAGCGGCGACCACGAACTCTCGCCCGCCGGTCTGCGCCAGGCCGAAGCGGCCGCCGCGTCCCTCGCCGCCCGCGGCACGATCCAGGAGATCGTCAGCTCCCCGCTGAAGCGCTGCCGGCAGACCGCGGAAGCGGTCGCGGCCCGGCTCGGCCTCGACGTCCGTATCGAGGACGGTCTGCGCGAGACGGACTTCGGCGCCTGGGAGGGCCTCACCTTCGGTGAGGTGCAGGAGCGCTACGGCGACGACCTCTCGGCCTGGCTCGCCTCGGCGAAGGCGGCCCCGACCGGCGGCGGCGAGAGTTTCGCGACCGTCACACGCCGCGTCGCCGCGACCCGCGACACGATCCTGACGCAGTCGGGGGGCCGAACGGTCCTGGTGGTCACCCATGTCACCCCGATCAAGACGCTGGTCCGGCTGGCGCTGGGCGCACCGCCGGAGTCCTTGTTCCGGATGGAGCTCTCGGCGGCCTCCCTGTCGGCGGTCGCCTACTACGCGGACGGCAACGCGTCCCTGCGGCTGCTCAACGACACGTCCCACCTGCGCGCGTGACCTGGCAGCTCACCGGCGACGCCGAGGAGTTCCAGCGCGTCGCGGGCCCGTACCTGGCGGCCGACCCCGTCGGCACCACCGCGCTGATCACCGTCAGCGAGACGGTCCGGCTGCACGGCCCGTCGGTGTACGGGGCCGGCGGCCCGCCGCCCCGCTTCGGCTGGTGGCGAAAGGACCCCTCGGCCCCGGTCGAGGCCGCCTTCCTCCAGACCCCTCCGCACGCACCGGTGTTCGGGACCCTCGACCCGTCGCACGCCCGGTCGCTGGCCCGGGTGCTGCGAGCGGCCGGCGACGCTGTGCCGGTCAGCGGGGTGAAGGGCGCGGACGGCGGTGCGCAGGCGTTCGCCGACGAGTGGGCCGGACCCGGCTCCTGGTCGGTCGCCTCCCGGCTGCGGCTGTTCCGGCTGGGGGAGCTGACCCCGCCCGAGCCCCCCGGCCGTGCCCGGCGGGCCTCGGCCGGCGATGTGCCGCTGGTCGCCGCCTGGATGCGCGGTTTCGCCGCCGACATCGGCGGTGACGCGGACGCCGACCAGGCGGCCCACGCCGCCCGCCGGATCGCCGACGGCTGTCTGTGGCTGTGGGAGGTCGAGGGGCGGCCCGTCTCCATGGCGTCCCGGTCCCCGGTACTGGTGGGCCAGTCGCGCGTCTCGCCCGTCTACACGCCGGCCGGGTTCCGCGGCCGGGGTTACGCCGGAGCCGTGACCGCGGCGGTCAGCCGGGCGGCCATCGCGGACGGGGCCGAACTGGTCCTGCTCTTCGCCGATGTGGACAACCCGACGAGCAGCGCCCTGTATCAGCGCATCGGCTACCGGCCCGTCCGGGACCACGTCGACCTGGCGTTCCGCTAGTTCCGCTGGGTCGTGTCCGCGAAGTCTCGTCCGGTTCCGCGCCCTGCACGCCCTCCCGTAGCCCTTCGGGCACGGGGGCCCCATGCCGCTTCGCCGATACGCCCGATCAGCTGGCTACGAGGGTGCACCGGCGCCTTGCGATCGCACATCGGACGCCGCGAACCCCGCCCTCCGGGCGGACGACGATCCGTTGCGGACACTCCGGGCCCTCAGTCGCGCAGCGCGGCGGCCCCGGCGGCCAGCGCCTCGACACGGCCCCAGTCCTTCGCGGCGATCGCGTCCGCCGGAAGCATCCATGTGCCGCCCACGCAGCCGACGTTCGGCAGCGCCAGATAGGAGGGCGCCGAGGCGAGCGAGATGCCGCCGGTCGGGCAGAAGCGGGCCTGCGGGAGCGGCCCGGCGAGGGACCGCAGATACGCCGTCCCGCCCGCGGCCTCGGCCGGGAAGAACTTCATCTCGTCGACCCCGCGCTCCAGCAGCGCCACCACCTCCGAGGTGGTGGAGACGCCCGGCAGGAACGGCACACCGGACCGCTGCATCGCGTCCAGCAGGGTCTGCGTCCAGCCCGGGCTCACCAGGAACCGGGCCCCGGCCGCCACCGCCGCGTCCACGCCGTCCGCGGAGATCACCGTCCCCGCACCGACGACCGCCTCCGGCACCTCGGCGGCGATCGCGCGGATGGCGTCCAGCGCGGCGGGCGTCCGCAGCGTCACCTCGATCGCGGGCAGTCCGCCCGCCACGAGTGCCCGCGCGAGCGGTACGGCATCGGCGGCGTCCTCGATGACGACGACGGGAACGACGGGCGCGAGGTCCAGCACGGAGGTCATGGCGTCATCCTGCCCCGATGCCCACATCCTGCGCAACGAGCATTGCGCAGGATGCAATGCGACGGGATGGGCGACCCGACGCCGCACGATGGACCCGACGCCGACTCAGTGGATCTGCGTGACCACCACGTCCAGCGACCACGGCCGGCCCGCCCGCGCGGGAGGCTCGGCCTCCACCACGTACCCCAGGTCCCGCAGCGCCTCCACCAGCTCGCCCGGGCCCTTCGGCCTGGCACCGGTCACCAGCAGGTCCCGCACCAGCCGGCCCTTCGTGGCCTTGTTGAAGTGGCTGACCACCGACCGCTTCTCGACCCCGTCGACCAGCTGCGAGTGCAGCACCCGCACCGTCGCCGTACGCCCGGCCACCTCCCCCTTCGGCCTCCACGCCGCCGCGTAGGCGGACGAGCGCAGATCGAGCACGAGTCCGCTGCCCGCCACCTCCGGCAGCACGGAGTCCATGGGCGCGCGCCAGTGCGTCCCGAGCGCGCCGAGACCCGGCAGCCGCACGCCCATCGAGCAGCGGTACGGGGGAACCCGGTCGCCGATCCGCACCGCGCCCCACAGCCCCGAGAAGACCAGCAGCGACGCGCGTGCCCGGCGCCGGGCGTCCGGCTCCAGCGTCCCGAGCCCCAGGGCGTCGTACAGCACACCGGTGTACAGCTCGCCCGCCGGCCGGGCCCCCGCGGTCCTCAGCTCCACGTTCTTCGCGATCTCACCGCGCAGGCCCTCGCTCAGCCCGAGGACCTCCCGCGCCTTGTCCTCGTCGGCCGCGCACAGCTCGACGAGCTCGTCCAGCACCGCGGCGCGGGCGCCGGCCAGACCGGGCAGCGACAGCGACTCGGGCTTCAGCGGAGCCCCGCGACCGGAAGCGGCCTTGCCTTCCGACGGCGGCAACAGCACGAGCACAGCAGGTCTCCTTCGTACGTACGGGGGCGGGGGGTGCGGCCCCCGCGCCAGCCTACGGTCATCCGGGGTGCCGTCCGTCGCCCACCGCCATACGCTCGGTCCATGCCCCGCCGCCCTCTGCACACCACCGGCGCAGCCGAGGCTCCGCTGCGGGCCGCACTGCGCGAGCTGCGCATCACCCTCGGCGTCCCGGGCGAGTTCCCGCCCGAGGTGCTCGCGGAGGCGGAGTCGGCCGCCGCGGCGCCCGCGCTGCCGGACACCGACGCGACCGACCTCCCCCTGTTCACGCTCGACCCCCCGGACTCGGCCGACCTGGACCAGGCGATGCATCTCGCCCGCCGGCGCGACGGCTTCCGGGTGCACTACGCCATCGCCGACGTCGCCGCCTTCGTGAAACCCGGCGGCGCGCTGGACACGGAGGCCCACCGCCGCGTCCAGACCCTGTACTTCCCCGACGGCAAGGTGCCGCTGCACCCCGCCGTGCTCTCCGAGGGCGCGGCCAGCCTGCTGCCCGGGCGGAGCGTGCCCGCCCTGCTGTGGCGGATCGACCTCGACGCCGAGGGCCGCGCCGTCGCCACCGACGTGCGCAGGGCGCTCGTCCGCAGCCGGGCGAAGCTGGACTACGAAGGGGCGCAGCGGCAGATCGACGACGGCACCGCCGAGGAACCGCTCGCCCTGCTGAAGGACATCGGTCTGCTGCGCGAGGAGCTGGAACGCGAACGCGGCGGGATCTCCCTCGGCGTCCCCGAACAGGAGATCACCGAGCGGAACGGCGCCTACTTCCTCCACTACCGCGCCCCGCGGCCTGCCGACGGCTGGAACGCCCAGATCTCCCTGCTCACCGGCATGGCCGCCGCCGACCTCATGACCGCGTCCGGCACCGGCATCCTGCGCACCCTGCCCACCGCACCCGACGGAGCGGTGGCACGGCTGCGCCGATCCGCGAGGGCCCTGCACATCGACTGGCCCCACCATGTCTCGTACGCGGACGTCGTACGGTCCCTCGACCCGGGCAACGCCTCGCACGCGGCTTTTCTGCACGAGTGCACCACCCTGCTGCGCGGCGCCGGCTACACCGTCTTCACCGGCGGCGAACTGCCCTCGCCCGCCGTCCACGCGGCCGTCGCCGCCGTCTACACGCACTGCACCGCACCGCTGCGCAGACTCGTGGACCGCTATGCCGGCGAGCTGTGTCTGGCCATCAGCGCAGGGCAGGGAGTGCCGGAGTGGGTGCTCGCCGCCTTGGACGACCTGCCCCGGGAGATGGCGGACGGCGGTCGGCGGGCCAACACCGTGGAACGCGAGTGCGTCGACATCATCGAGGCTGCCCTGCTGAAGGACCGGATCGGCGAGGTCTTCGAGGGCGTCGTGGTGGATGTGAAGGAGCACGAACCGGCCGTCGGCACCCTCCAGGTGGAGGACCCGGCGGTGGTGGCCAGGGTCGAGGGCGGTGGTCCGCTGCCGCTCGGCGAGCGGCTGCGGGTGCGGCTCACCCAGGCCGAACCGGGCTCGGCGAAGGTGCGGTTCGCTCCGGCGCCGGCCTGAGCGCGGCCACCAGCGCCCTGGGGTCGTCGGCGTTGAACCGGACGGTGTGCGCGGTGCCCACCCTGCCGAGCGGCCGGACGAAGGTGACGGGTGCGTCCAGCCGTACGGTCACGGTCGTCTGCCCGCCGACGGCCAGTTCCAGTGTGCCGTCGTCGCGGGCCATTCCCCGGCTGCCGTCCGGATAGCGGCGCTCGACACCGGCCAGGACGATCCGGTCCGCTGGAATCCGCAGGTCGAACAGGGCCCCGTAGCGGATGCGCAGTGATCCGTCCGCCTCCACCACATGCGGCCGGGTGACACAGGCCGCATGGAAGCCGATCAGCTGGATCACGCCGTACACATCGATGAACAGAGTGATGGCGTGCACCAGCGGCCAGGGGATCAGCACCGCGAGGGCCACCGTCTCGACGATCGCCACGAAGACGAATCCGTACAGCATCGCGGTCTGCGGCTCGGTGTACTTGGCGGCGTACCGGGCCGTCCGCACCCCCTCCCGCCGGCGCAGCACCCACAGCGCCAGGCTGTGCAGGGCGCGCACCTCGTGCACGGCCAGACGGCGGACCACGGTAGCGGATCTCATCGAAGCTCCTCGGCACGGGCGGACAGGGTGGCGAGCATCCGCCGTACGACGGCGGCCTGCGCGGGCGAGAAGTCGGCGAGGAACGCCTCGCCGAAAGAGCCCTTGCTCTCGTCGAAGCCCTCGCCGCTCTCGCTCATCAGCGCGATCAGCTCGTCGGGCATACAGGCGGCGAGTTCCTCGCCGAGCGGCCGGACGCGGGGGTCGTCGCCGTCCGCGTCGGCGAGTCCGTCGAGGCGTTCGTACAGCTCCTGCACCCGGGCGGAGAATTCGGCGTCGTCGGCGAGCGGTTGCATGGCGGCGAACAGCCGGTCCCGGTCCTTCGGCTCGACCATGGTGTCCAGCAGGGCCAGGTGGGCCCGGTCCTTGGCGGCGGCGGGGGAGTCGGTGGCGGCGAGCGAGCCGAGCAGCCGGGCCAGTTCGGGTGAGACCGGCCCCTCCGTGGGCAGTGTGCCGTCCTTCGCCTGCCGGATCAGCAAGGCGAGACGCGCGCGCCGCTCGGCGATGGCGCTCTCCTGATGCGCCAGATCGGCGTCGAGCTCCGCCAGCACTTCGGCGAGTTCGCGGCCGGCGTCGTCGGCGAGCACGTCGCGGACCTCGGCCAGCCCGAGACCGAGCTCGGTGAGCCGGCGGACACGGGCGAGCAGCACGGCGTGCTGGAGCCCGTAGTCGCGGTAGCCGTTGGGCCGGCGTTCGGGCTCGGGCAGCAGGCCGAGATGGTGGTAGTGGCGGACGGTACGGGGGGTGACGCCCGCGAGTGCGGCGATCTCTCCGATCCTCATGCGGCCAGTAGAAACCATGACGTTGCGGCAGGGTCAAGCCTCACCCGCGACGCCCTCTCCGCCGCTCTCGGGGCCGGGTCCCGGCCGCGGCCGCGGGCCGGGCCGGCGGCTCCACGGCGTTCCCGTCCGCCGGTGCCGGGTACCATGGTCGCCACGGCAGACGAGCCGGGCGGACGGCCGCGTGAGGATCTTCGATCCTCCCGAGGAACGTCCGGGCTCCACAGGGCAAGGTGGTGGCTAACGGCCACCCGGGGTGACCCGCGGGACAGTGCCACAGAAAACAGACCGCCGGGGACCTCGGTCCTCGGTAAGGGTGAAACGGTGGTGTAAGAGACCACCAGTGCCCAGGGTGACCTGGGCAGCTAGGTAAACCCCACCTGGAGCAAGGTCAAGAGGGAGCGCCTGTAGCGATACGAGGTGCTCCTGCGCGGACGATCGAGGGCTGCCCGCCCGAGTCCGCGGGTAGACCGCACGAGGCCGGCGGCAACGCCGGCCCTAGATGGATGGCCGTCTCCCCGGCCGCCGCGAGGCGACCGGGCGACAGAACCCGGCGTACAGCCCGACTCGTCTGCCGCCTCCGCGGGGGGAGCTGCGACAAGCGAAGGCGGCCCCGTGAACACGACGGCGCGGACGAACCACTACGAGGGCCCGTGCGCCGTGTGCGGCGGGACCGTTCGGGCGGAAGCCGGTGTCGTCCTGCCCGGGAGCCACGGCGGCTGGGAGGTCTACCACCCCGAGCACGCCCGCGAGCCGGGTCCGCCGCCCCGCGGCACGCACCCCGGCTGGCACCGCCGCCGTCTGATGTCCCTCGACATCGCGGCGACCGGACCGCGCACAGGCGTCGACCGCATCCTCGCCGTCGCCCTGCGCCTCTCGGACGGTCCCGGCCGGGACTGGCTGGTCGACCCCGGGCCGGGGCTCGCCCTCGATCCGCGGACCACGCACGGCATCACCCTGGACCGGGCCCGTGCGGACGGCTTCCCGCCGGCGCAGGCCCTGGACGAGGCCGCCGAAGCGGTCGCCGCGCATCTGGCCACCAGGGAACTGCTGGTGGTCTGGCACGCGCCGTACGTCCTGACCTTCGTGGAGTCCGAACTGCTGCGCCACGGGCTGCGACCGCTCGCCGAGCGCTGTCCGGCGGGGCTGTTCCCGCTCTGCGACCCGCTGGTCGTCGACCGCCACGTCGACCGGTACCGCAGCGGCGGCCGCTCCCTGCGCAAGCTCACCGCCTGGTACGGCGTCCCGCACGAGAACCCGGGCGACCCGGGCAGCGACGCGCAGGCCGCGCTGGTGCTGGCCGAGGTGCTCGGCGCCTGTCATCCCTCGCTGGGGCGGCTGTCGCGTACGGCGCTGCACCACGAGCAGACGTTGTGGCGGGAGCGCCAGGCGAGCGACGCGGAGGCGTACCACCCGGAGAGGAAGCAGGACCATCGCTGGCCGCTGGCCACGGTCGAGGCGCTGCCGTGGGAGCCCCCGCCGGCCGGCTGAGGCATCCCGGGCCCGACAGTCCTGGTGTGCGACCTCGGTCAGGCAGCGAGGGAACGGTCCGCGACCTTGCGCAGATGCGCGGCGAACACCTCGGGTGCGTCCGGGGTCAGCGTGCGCAGGGCGACCATGGCCGTGAGGACCACGTCGCACAGCTCGGACTCGACGTCCCGCCATGTGTGGGTGTGGCCCTTGCGGGGATTCTGGCCGGTTGCGCCGACCACCGCCTGGGCGACCTCGCCCACCTCCTCCGAGAGCTTCAGTATGCGCAGCAGCACCTCCTGTTGCGCGGGAAGGGTCCGGTTCTCGTCCAGCCAGGTGTTGAGGCGGTCGACCGTGTCCCAGATGGGGTCGAGCGTGGCGTCCAGGGTGTGGTCCATGCGCGCAAGCCTCCCACGCCGCGGGGCCCCGCAGGGGGCGCGCGGGTGGAGCAGGCCGACAGGTGGGGGCGGACGTGGGGGTGTAGGCATGGAGAGGACCGCGCCCCGGCGCACATCGGTACCGATACGGGCCGAGGGCCCTGCCCCGCACCCGAAGGAGACCTCCGTGACCATCCCCGTGGACAAGCTCACCGAACCCGCCGTCCGCGCCTTCGTCGGCGCCCTCAACTCCGGTGACCGGCAGACCTTCCGGGCCACTCTCGCACCCGGGGCGACGATGTCCGACGACGGCAACGACCGTGACATCGACGAGTGGACGGGGCGTGAGGTCTTCGACTCGCGCGGTCACATGGAGGTCGAGTCGCAGTCGGCGGACGGGCTCTCCCTCGTCGCCCGCTATCGCAATGACACCTGGGGCGAGATGCGGACGTCGTGGAGGTTCAGCGTGGAGGGCGGCAGGGTCGCGCGCTTCGAGACCGGCCAGGCCTGAGCGCGGTACCGGCCGGCGGTACCGACCATGTCGGGCCGGTCGGGTACCGACCATGTCGGGCCGGTCGGGTACCGGGCACCTCGGGCCGGTCAGCCGCTCGTCCGCAGGTCGACGAGGCACGGCTTGCCCCGGGTGCCCGCCCGCCCCGGCGGTCGCGGGCCTTGTCCTGGTGTGCACTCCAACTCGTAGTCTCCTGCGCCATGGACGCAATGCGCACGACCGGCACCAGGACACTGGGACGCGCCGGCGGGATCGAGGTCAGCGCGCTGGGGTTCGGGTGCTGGGCCATCGGCGGTGAATGGCAGGACGGCGGGGGCAACCCGCTCGGGTGGGGAGCGGTCGACGACGAGGAGTCCGTCGCCGCCGTACGCCGCGCCCTGGACCTGGGCGTCACCTTCTTCGACACGGCCGACACCTACGGCGCGGGGCACAGCGAACGGGTGCTCGGCCGGGCTCTCGCGGGCCGCCGGGACGAGGTGGTGCTCGCGACCAAGTGGGGCAACCGTTTCGACGAGGCGACGCGCACCCTGACCGGGAGTGACACCGATCCCGGGTACGTACGCCGCGCGCTCACCGGCTCCCTCACCCGGCTCGGCACTGACCGGGTCGACCTCTATCAGCTGCACCTCTCCGACGCGCCGCTCGACGTGGCTGCCGAACTGCGGGACGTCTGCGAGGACTTGGTCGCCGAGGGGCTGATCCGGGCGTACGCCTGGAGCACCGACGACCCGGAGCGTGCCGCCCTCTTCGCCGAGGGCCCGCACTGCGCGGCCGTGCAGCACGCCTGCAACGTGCTGGAGGACGCGCCGGCGATGCTCGCTCTTTGCGAGGAACGCGGTCTGGCAAGCATCAACCGCAGCCCGCTCGCCATGGGACTGCTCACCGGGAAGCACGGCTCCGGCAGCCGCGGCGCCGCGGGTGACATCCGGGCGACACCGCCGTCCTGGCTGCGCTGGTTCGGCGCGGGCGGGGTTCCCGATCCCGAGTGGCTGGCGCGGGTCGACGCCGTACGCGACATCCTCACCTCCGGCGGCCGCACCCTCGCCCAGGGGGCGCTCGGCTGGCTGTGGGCGCGCAGCGCACGGACCGTGCCGATCCCCGGGTTCCGGACCGTCGCCCAGGCGGAGGAGAACGCCGGGGCGCTGGAGCACGGCCCGCTGAGGCCGGAGCAGATGGACGAGATCGACAGGCTCCTCTCCCGCACACAGGATTGATGGCAGGATTGACGGGCCGTCAGATCTGTGGGTTCCTCGGGATGTACCGCCACTGCGACGACATCCCGGGGAGCCCGGTCATGATCGACCTGCTCGAAGACACGTGGGCGCGCGAGGTACCGCACCGGCAGTTCGCCCGGTTGCGCCGCGAGGACCCGGTGCACTGGCACGAAGTCCCGGGCAACCAGGGCTTCTTCGCGCTCACCCGGCACGAGGACATCGTCGCCGCGAGCCGTGACCCCGAGCTGTGGTCGGTGGAGCTCGGCTCGTTCTTCATCCGGGACCAGACCCCCGAGGCGCTGGAGAGCCTGGGCCTCACCCTCGTCGGGATGGACCCGCCCAAGCACACCCGCTACCGGCGCCTGGTGAGCTCGGCGTTCTCGCCGCGCATGGTCCGCAAGCTCACCGACGACATCCAGCGGCGGGCGGAGGCGCTGGCGTCGACGGTGTCGGCGAAGGGGCACGAGGCGGAGTTCGTCGAGGAGATGGCGGCCCGCCTCCCGTTGCAGATCATCTGCGAGATGATCGGCGTCCCGGCCGCGGACGAGGATCGCATCTTCGACTGGAGCAACCGGATGGTCGGCCATCAGGACCCGGACTTCCGTACGTCCCCCGAGGACGGTCAGAACGCGGCCGCGGAGATCTACGCCTACTGCGACGACCTGGCGGCCGTCCGCCGCGGGTCACCGCGCGACGACATCATGAGCGCGCTGGTCCACGCGGAGGTCGAGGGGGAGCGGCTGAGCACCCACGAGATCGACATGTTCTTCGTTACGCTCGTCGTGGCGGGCAACGAGACCACCCGCAACCTGCTGGCGGGCACGATGCTCACCCTCGTCGAACAGCCTGCGGCACGCGCCAAGTTGGCGTCGGCGATCGACGACGACGGGCTGTGGGCGACGGCGACGGAGGAGTTCCTGCGCTGGAACGGCTCGATCCACAACTTCCGGCGTACGGCGACCCGCGACACCGAGGTGCGCGGCGTGCCGGTCAAGGCGGGGCAGAAGGCGGTGTTGTACTACACCTCCGCCAACCGGGACGAGGCCGTCTTCGAGGAGCCGGACACCTTCGACATCCGCCGGACCCCGAACGAGCATCTGACCTTCGGCGGCGGCGGACCGCACTTCTGCCTCGGAGCGGGCCTGGCAAGGAGCCAGATCAAGGCCCTGACGCGGGAGCTGCTGCGCCGGCACACGGAGGTGGAGCTGACGGGGGAGCCGCGGCGGATGCGGTCGGACTTCATCAACGGGATCAAGTACCTGCCGGTGCGGTTCGGGGGGTGAGCCCTGGGAGCGACCGCGGCTTCGGCCCCGACGCGGCGGCGTTGCGCCGGAGCGCCCGCGCCTGAACGCCCCGCCTCGGCGAGTGCGGCACCCGGGCCCGAAGTGCCCGGCCGCGCCCGAACCACCCGCGCCCGGAGCACCCGCACCCGTACCCCCGAGCACCCAACCGCCCCGCCCCCTCAGCCCCGCCCGATGTACGGCATCGCCGTCGCCATCACCGTCGCGAACTGCACGTTCGCGGCGAGCGGCAGCTCCGCCATGTGGAGCACCGTCCGCGCCACGTCCGCCGCGTCCATCACCGGTTCCACGACCACCTCGCCGTTCGCCTGGAGGATCCCCGACTGCATGCGCTGCGTCATCTCGGTGGCCGCGTTGCCGATGTCGATCTGGCCGCAGGCGATGGAGTGGGCGCGGCCGTCGAGCGACAAAGATTTCGTCAGACCGGTCATCGCGTGCTTCGTCGCGGTGTAGGGGGCGGAGTTCGGGCGCGGGACGTGCGCCGAGATCGAGCCGTTGTTGATGATCCGCCCGCCCCGCGGGGACTGGTCCTTCATCACCCGGAACGCGGCCTGTGCGCACAGGAACGCGCCGGTGAGATTGACGTCCACCACCGTGCGCCAGTCCTCGTACGAGAGGTCCTCGAAACGGACGCCCCGGGGGCCCGACACCCCCGCGTTGTTGAAGAGCAGGTCGACACGCCCGAAATGCTGACAAACCGTGGCAAAGAGCGTGGTGACATCGGGCGGTGACGTCACATCAGTGGGAACACACAGGACATTCCCACCCGCCAGCGACGCCGTTTCCTCCAGAGCCTCAGCCCTTCTGCCCGCCACCGCGACCGACCATCCCGCCTCGGCCAGCGTCAGCGCGACGCTCCGGCCGATGCCGGAACCCGCTCCCGTTACCACCGCAGTCCTCGTCACAGCGTTCATGGACGCGCAGCGTAGCCGCGTACCTGTACGGGGAACTCATCCGACCGACATACGGATGTTGTGTACTCGACAACGCAGAGTCGTCAGCCCCTACTCCAATGCGGAAGGACAACAGCCGTCATGGGAGGGGCACATGAGACCCGCATCGCACGCACCCGAGCTCCGGGCCGCCGCCCAGCACATCGGCCGCCGCAGGTTTCTCACCGTGACCGGTGCCGCCGCGGCGCTCGCGTTCGCCGTCGACCTGCCCGGTACCGCCCACGCAGCCGCACTGGACTCCAGGAAAATCACCGAGGATCCCTTCACGCTGGGCGTCGCTTCCGGGGACCCGCAGCCCGGCTCCGTCCTGCTGTGGACCCGTCTCGCCCCCCGCCCCTACGAGCCCGACGGCGGTCTGCCCCGCGGCACCTTCACCGTGCGCTGGGAGATCGCCCACGACTCCCGTTTCGCGCGCATCGCGCGGCGGGGTTCGGTCACCGCCCACCCCGAGTTCCACCACAGCGTGCACGTCGAGGCCGGCGGGCTCGACAACGACCGTCCCTACTACTACCGCTTCCGCACCGGGACCTGGATCAGCCCGGTCGGCCGCACCCGCACGGCACCCGCCCGCTCCGCGCGCATCGCCGAGCTGAAGATCGCCGCGGTGTCCTGCCAGGCGTACCACGACGGCTACTTCACCGCGTACCGGCACCTCGCCGAGGAGGAGCTGGACGCCGTGTTCCACCTCGGCGACTACCTCTACGAGTACGCCGTGAACGCCGTCGGCGGGGCCCGCAACTACACCGACCGCCGGCTGCCCGCCCACTTCAACCGGGAGACGGTCACGCTCGAGGACTACCGGATGCGCTACGGCCTCTACAAGTCGGACCCCGACCTGAAGGCCGCCCATGCCGCGCACCCCTTCGTCCTGACGTGGGACGACCACGAGACCGAGAACAACTACGCCGACGAGACACCCGAGAACGACGTCCCGCCGGAGGAGTTCCTGCTCCGCCGCGCCGCCGCCTACCGGGCGTACTGGGAGAACCAGCCGCTGCGCAGGCCCCAGCAGCCCAAGGGGCCCGACATGCAGCTCTACCGCCGGCTGCACTTCGGCCGGCTCGCCCAGTTCGACATCCTCGACACCCGCCAGTACCGCTCCGACCAGGCGTACGGCGACGGCTGGAAGGTGCCGGGGCCGGAGTCCGAGGACCCCTCGCGCACCCTCACCGGTGCGACGCAGGAGCGGTGGCTCATCGACGGCTGGAAGCGGTCCGGATCCCGCTGGAACGTCGTGCCCCAGCAGGTCACGTTCGCCCGGCGCCGGGATGTCCCCACCGCCGCCTACAAGCTCAGCATGGACGCCTGGGACGGCTACCCCGCGTCCCGTCAGCGGGTTCTCGCCGGCGCGGAGACCGCCGGCATCGAGAACCTGATGGTCCTCACCGGCGACGTGCACGTCGGCTACGGCTTCGATCTCAAGAAGGACTGGGCCGACCCCGCGTCCCGCACCCTCGGCACCGAGATCGTCGCCACGTCCATCAGCAGCGGCAAGGACGGCGCCGACAAGCCCGCCAACTGGGACAGCTTCACCCAGGCGAACCCGCACATGAAGTTCTACAACGGCCGTCGCGGCTATGTGACGGTCACCTACGGCGAGCGTCAGGCCCGGGCGGACTTCAAGACGGTCGCCGCCGTCACCACCCCGGGCGCGCCGCTCACCACGGCGGCGTCGTTCGTCACCGAGGCCGGCAATCCGGGCCTCACCCCCGTGTGACGCTCTCTCACCCCGCATCGCCGGGATAGCGGACGCCGATGCGGTCCCGTACCGCATCGAGCGTCCGCATCACGGCGAGCGTGCCCTCCAACGGCACCAGCGGCGACTGCTTCTCGCCGGCCCGCAGACAGCGCATCACCTCGGCCGCCTCGTGCCGGAACGGATGCGGGTCGACCGGAACCGAGAACTCCCGCGGCTGTTCGCCGTCCCGGTGCAGGACGAACCGCTCGGGATGGAAGAAGCCGCGCGGAAACTCGACGCGGCCCTTCGTGCCGGTCACCGACGCCCTCATCGGGGTGTCCGCCACGATCGAGCACGACAGCAGCGCGGACGCGCCCGACTCCCAGCCCAGCAGCATGCCCGTGTTCAGGTCCACGCCCTCGGGTGCGAGGAGCGCATGCGCCTCGACGCGGTCCGGCTCGCCGAGCAGCAGCTGTGCGAACGACACCGGATAGACGCCGAGATCGAGCAGCGCGCCGCCGCCGAGCGCCGGATCACGCAGCCGGTGGCCGGCGTCGAACGGACCAGCGAGCCCGAAGTCGGCGGACACGGAGCGGATGTCACCGATCGTGCCGTCGGCCACCAGCTCGACGAGCCGGCGCATCAGGGGATGGCAGTACATCCACATGCCCTCCATCAGGAACAGCCCGCGCTCGGTGGCGAGGTCGACGAGCTCCCCGGCCTCGGCCGCGTCGAGCGTGAACGCCTTCTCGCACAACACCGCCTTTCCGGCCGCCAGACAGAGCCCCGCGGCCGCCCGGTGCGCGGAGTGCGGGGTGGCGACGTACACCACATCGACGTCCTCGTCGGCGGCGAGAGAGGCCCAGTCGCCGTACGCCCGGGGGATGCCGAAACGGTCGGCGAAGGCCCGCGCGGACGCCTCGCTGCGGGACGCCACCGCCACCACCTCGGCATCCGGCATCTGTTGCAGATCAGCCGTGAACGCGGCGGCCATGCCGCCCGTCGCCAGTACGCCCCATCGCGTGATTCCGCTCATTCCATCCCCGCTTGAAAAGGACTCGACCACTCCGGACGAGCTGAGAGCATAGGGAGGGATTCAACAACATGGAGAGCCAATGCCGAAGCCGGAGACCGGCCAGGACCGTACAGAAGGACACATACCGGCCGCCGCCCCGGCGACGGCGCCTGCTCCCAGGGGACCCGTCGCTCCCGTGGCGCACGACGCGGTCGCCGCCGCGCGCCGCGTCGGCCTCCTCGTCACCCTCGTCCTCGGCGGACTCACCGCCCTGCCGCCGCTCTCCATGGACATGTACCTCCCGGCGCTGCCCGCGGTCACCGACTCCCTGAGCGCGCCCGCGGCGACCGTCCAGCTGACCCTGACCGCCTGCATCGCGGGCATGGCGTTCGGCCAGCTCGTCGTCGGCCCGATGAGCGACCGGTGGGGACGCCGCAGACCGCTGCTGACCGGCATGATCGTGTACGTCGTGGCCACCGCGATCTGCGCCACGGCCTCCTCCGTCCAACTGCTCATCGGCTTCCGGCTGCTCCAGGGCCTCGCGGGCGCCGCCGGCATCGTCATCGCCCGAGCGGTGGTCCGCGATCTGTACGACGGCGTCGAGATGGCCCGGTTCTTCTCCACCCTGATGCTCATATCCGGCGTCGCCCCGATCATCGCGCCGCTCATCGGCGGCCAGGTGCTCCGGGTCACCGACTGGCGCGGCATCTTCGTCGTGCTCACCGGCGTCGGCATCCTGCTCACCCTCGTGGTGGTGAGGTGGCTGCCCGAGACGCTGGCCCCCGAGCGGCGCCACAGCGGTGGCGTGGGGGAGACCCTGCGCACCGTGCGGTCGCTGCTCGGCGACCGTGTCTTCAGCGGCTACATGCTCACCGGCGGGCTCTCCTTCGCGGCCCTGTTCTCCTACGTCGCGGCCTCGCCTTTCGTCGTTCAGGAGATCTACGGCGCGTCCCCGCAGACCTTCAGCCTGCTCTTCGGCGTCAACTCCGTCGGCCTCATCGCGGTCGGCCAGATCAACGGCAGGGTGCTGGTGGGCCGGGTCAGTCTGGACAAGGCTCTCGGCTTCGGTCTGGGCGTGATCACCCTGGCCGCGACCGGGCTGCTGCTGATGACCTCCGGCGTCTTCGGCAGGGCGAGCCTGTTCGCCGTGGCCGTGGGACTCTTCGTGCTGATGTCCGCGATGGGTCTCGCGATGCCGAACACCAACGCCCTCGCTCTGATGCGCACTCCGCACGCCGCCGGCTCCGCCTCCGCACTGCTCGGCACCTCCGCGTTCCTGCTCGGCGCGGTCGCCTCACCCCTCGTCGGGATCGCCGGCGAGGCGACGGCCGTCCCGATGGCCGCGGTCCAACTGACCTGCGCGCTCGGCGCGGTGGGCTGCTTCCTCGGGCTGTGCCGGCCGTGGCAGCGCCGCGCCGAAGCGTTCGCCTGAGCCGCGGGCGACCCGTCACCCGCCGCGATTCGGGGCGTACGGGCGCGAGTCAGGGCGTACGGGCCGGATGGCCGCTCAGCCGGGGCCGATCTTGGGCGTCCGTCCAGGCGAAGAGGCCCACGCCGGCGGTCTCCGCGCCCGGCAGCCGGACCCCGGAAGCCAGCGGCCGCGGCACCCCCGACGCCAGGTCCAGTGCGATGGGCGTGCCGCCGCCCGCCAGCGCGTCCGCCGGGCCGCGGGCGCTCGTCGCGCCGTACGCGAGACCGGCATCCGTCACGGTCGTCAGCGTCAGCGGCTTGGAGCCGTCGGACTCCTCGAAGCAGTAGCCCTTGCGCCGTTCCAGGTCGAAGGCGAGGTTCCCGGCCACCAGAAAGCCGCCGGCGGGCGCGAGTACCGCCTGCGGGTACTCACCCGGCTCGATCGCCGGCCGCCGGCACCGCACCTGGACCAGCGGCCTGCCGGACGCCGAATCGTGCACCACCCAGATGTCGTGCGTGGCCGTGTCCTCGGTGCCCTTGGCGGGGCGCCACAAGGCGAGCAGCCGGCCGGGCACCACGGATGTCGGCACCCCCGAGGCACGGTCGCTGCCCGCCGGGGCCACATCGCGGCTGTACCAGCCCCCGCGGACCCAGAAGCCCGACTCGCCGCTCAGCAGCAGCCCCTGGGCGGTCAGGGCGCGCACCTCGGTCAGCCGGCGGCACCCCGCGCAGCCCTTCGGGTGACCGAACGATGTCTCGGGCACCTGTGTCACCGCGCCGGTCGCGGGATCGACCACGGCGCTGCGGGTGCGCCCGTCTCCGACGAGGATGCCGGGACCGCTGCCGGACACCGTCGGCGCGGTCGCCCACGGGATCTCCACCCGTCGCCGGGCGCCGTCGTCGGCGCCGTACACATCGAGCACGACGAAGGTGCCGGCCGTCGTCAGCGTGTCCTCGCCCGCCCGGCCGAACGTCCAGGTCACGAAGTACTCGCGGCCGTCCCGGGCCACGGACAGCAGCCGGGGGAGCGGACCGTCGGAGGCGGGCGGACGCCAGGGGCGGCCGGTCCAGCCGGCCCGGCCGGTGGTCGCGTCCAGGGACCGCAGCCGGAAGCGGTCGCCGCCCGTGCGCTCCAGATAGCCGATCCGGCCGGCCTTCCGCGCGATCGCGTACTCGGCCGATGCCATGGCGATCTCCCAGCCGGGCTTCGGGTCGTACCCGGCGGGCACGGTGAGCCGGGGCTGCGGAGCGGCGGAGTGCCGGGCGGTACCGCGGGGCTTGTCCTCCCCGGTCCCGTCCTCGCCGCCGCGCATGCTCAGTGCGAGGAGCAGCGCCAGTGCGATCACCCCGGCCACCAGAGCCAACCGCACGACCCAATGTCTCATGGTCCCCCCGGAAGCGACGCCTCACGTTCCGTGTGCGGCGAGGGCCACAGCGTAGCAACCGCCCCTGCGGCCCCAGCAGTTCGCTCCCGTACGCGGGGCGGTGGCCCGGCGGTGCCCGGGGCCACACGCCGACCGCCCAGTGCCCCGACCGGGCAGCCCCTAGAATTGCTCGGTGAACGCCACCCTTCCCACCGCGGACGCCCTGCGCAGCGCACTCGCCGGCCTGCTGGGCGGGCTGCCGCCCTCGCAGGCCGCGCAGGCCGTCGACCGGCTGATCGCCAACTACCGTGGGACGACGCCGACCGACGCCCCCGTACTGCGCGACCGTTCCGACGTCGCCGCCTACGCCGCGTACCGGATGCCCGCGACCTTCGAGGCCGTACGGTCCGCGCTCGGCGCCCTGCGCCACGCGGCGCCCGGGTGGACCCCGGCCACCCACACCGACATCGGCGGCGGCACGGGCGCGGCGACCTGGGCCGTGGCCGAGGCCTGGGAGGACGAGGCACCGCGCACCACGGTGCTGGACTGGGCGGAGCCGGCGCTGGAGCTGGGGCGGGAGCTGGCCGCGGCCTCGGGTGTGCCCGCGCTGCGCGCCGCCCGCTGGGAGCGCTCACGGATCAGTGCGTCGCTCCGGCTGGAGAGCAGTGATCTCGTCACGGTCTCCTACGTCCTCAAGGAACTCACCGAAGCGGACCGGGCCGCCGTGGTCACCGAGGCGGCGCGCACCGCGCAGGCCGTGGTGATCGTCGAGCCCGGCACCCCGGACGGCTACGCCCGGATCATCGAGGCCCGCGACCGGCTCATCGGCGCGGGACTGACCGTGGCGGCGCCCTGCCCGCACAGCGGGGACTGCCCGATCGTCCCGGGCACGGACTGGTGCCACTTCGCGGCCCGCGTCAGCCGCTCCTCACTGCACCGGCAGGTGAAGGGCGGCTCCCTGCCGTACGAGGACGAGAAGTTCAGCTATGTCGCGGCCACCCGTTTCCCGCCGGAGCCGGCACCGTCGCGGATCGTCCGCAAGCCGCAGATCCGCAAGGGCCTGGTGCTGCTCGACCTCTGCGAGCCGGAGGGGGCCCTGACCCGTACGACGACGACCAAGCGCCACGGCGAGCTCTACAGGGCCGCACGGGATGCGGCGTGGGGCGACGCCTGGCCGCCCCACACCGGCTGATCTCAGGGCCGCAGCTCCTGTGTGCAGCACTTCACGCTGCCACCGCCCTTGAGGAGTTCACCCAGATCCATGCCCAGGGGTTCGAATCCGCGGTCCCGCAACGCCTCGTAGAGGCCCACCGCCGCCTGCGGCAGCAGCACATGGCGCCCGTCGCTCACCGCGTTCAGACCGAGCGCGGCGGCGTCCTGTTCCTCGGCGATCAGCGCGTCGGGGAACAGCCGTTCCAGGACCTTGCGGCTGCCCGGGGAGAACGCGCCCGGGTAGTACATGATCTCGTCGGCCGCGTCGTCCAGCACACTCAGCGCGGTGTCCAGGTGGTAGTAGCGCGGATCGACCAGCTCCAGCCCGATCACGGGCCGGCCGAAGAACTCCTGCGCCTCGTCGTGCGAGAGCGGACTGGAGCGGAACCCGCGGCCCGCCAGCACATAGGAGGAGGTGACCGCGAAGTCCCCCTCGCCCTCGTTGATGTGCAGCGGTTCGTGGATCTCGGTGTAGCCGGCCGAGCGGAACCACGCGAGGTGGGCGGCCGCCTCGGCCTCGCGTTCCGGGTGGGCGAACCGGGCGCCCAGCACCCGGTCGTCGATGACGGTCGCGCCGTTCGCGGCGTAGACCATGTCGGGCAGGTCGGGCTGCGGTTCCAGCAGCTCGACGGTGTGGCCGAGCGCGCGGTAGCGGTCGCGCAGGTCCTCCCACTGGGCCAGGGCCAGCGGCAGGTCGACCGGTTTCGCCGGATCCATCCATGGGTTGATGGAATACGTCACCTTGAAGTGCACGGGTGGGCACATGAGATAGCGACGCGGCGATGCGTCACGAAGCGATGAGCGCAATGAGGGCTCCTCACGAACGAACAGGGCACGCGGTCTGCGTGCAGCCATGGTGCGGCCTAACCGGCCGCCGCGCAGGAGATCGACCTCGTGATTCACCGATTTGTGAGAGAAGCGCAGGCCGGCGTACTCCGCGGCGTCATGCGAACCGGCGAATCGAGACGATCCGTATCGGTTTGCTGTGGCCGCTGCCGCTCCCGGCAGGGCTTCCCGGGAGCGGCATTAGATTGACGGGATGACCGACACCAAGGCGCCCGACGCCGGCCGCCGCAGCGAACGCTCCCGCCGCGCGATCTACGAGGCCGCCCTCGCCCTCGTCACCGAGGAGGGCTACACCCGCACCACCATCGAGGGCATCGCGGCCCGGGCCGGCGTGGGCAAGCAGACGATCTACCGCTGGTGGCCCTCGAAGTCGGCCGTGCTCCTCGAAGCCTTTCTCGACCTGGCCGAGCAGGCGGCCGCCGGGGAGACCGAGATCCCCGACACGGGCGACCTCGCGACCGACCTCAAGCTCGTGCTGCGCGCCACCGTGGACGAGATGAACAACCCCGCCTACGACGGACCCGCCCGCGCGCTCGCCGCCGAGGGCGTGATCGACCCGGTGCTCGGGGCCCGGTTCGTCGAGAAGCTCCTCGACCCCCAGATGGAGCTCTACGCGACCCGGCTGCGTTCCGCCGAGGACGCGGGCCAGGTACGGGCCGGGACCGACCTGCGGATCGCGCTGGAACTCCTGGTCGGACCGCTCACCCACCGCTGGCTGCTGCGCACGCTGCCCCTCACCCACGCGTACGCGGACACCGTCGTCGACTACGCCCTGAACGGTCTCGCACCCCGCGGCTGACCCCCCGCGGAATGCCCGGGGCCACCCCCCGGTTGGGGACTGTGGCCACCCGGGGAGCAGGATGGTGGGACCATGGCAGAGTCCGCCGGTGCCGAGTACGAGGTGTGAGGGGATAGATGGGCGACGGTAAAGGCCGCTACCGCGGCACGGAGAACAGGCTCCCCCGCGAGAGCCGGCTGCCCCAGTGGCTGCGCCGGCGCCCCCGCGACACCGAGCCGGACGACTCACGCCGCGAGTCACTTCTCCTGGCCGCCGCCGGCGCCGGACTGCCGCTCGCGCCCGCCGCGTATCCCGTCGCGTACCGCTGTTCCTGCGACCGCATCGGCTGTCCCACGCCCGCCATGCACCCCGTCTCCTTCGCCTGGCAGACCCAGTCCACGACCGACCGCGCCCAGATCGAGCGGTGGGCGCAGGGCCAGCCCGAGGCGAACTTCATCACCGCGACCGGCATGGTCCACGACGTCCTCGACGTCCCGCTGGAAGCCGGGCTCAGCGCACTGGAACGCCTCCTGGAGCAGGGCATCGACGTCGGTCCGGTCGCCGAGTCCGGCGGCACGGGCGGCGACGGCCGGCTGCTGTTCTTCACCGCCACCCGCGGTACGCCCGAGGACGAGGACGAGTGGTGGCCGTGCGAGCTGGACTGCCACCCCGAGACGATGGACGAGCACCCGGGGCTGCGCTGGCACTGCCGGGGCAGCTATGTGCTCGTACCGCCCGCCCGGCTTCCCGGGGATCTGGGAGTGCACTGGGTACGCGGACCGGAGCATCCGCTGCCGGACCCGCTGACCCTGCTGGAGACGCTCACCGACGCGTGCGCGCGCTACGCGGGTGACGACGAGGAACTGAACCGGCACACGCCGGCCTGGCCCCTGGGCCGCTAGGTCGCTTGCTGGGTCCCGTCGGCCGCCGGGCTGCGTCCCGGAGCCTGTCGTCCGGCTCGGGCCCGACGCCGCCGGGCCCGAACCCGCCTGCCTAGGACCCCTTCGCCGAGGTCAGACCCGTCAGCCGCCCGAGGACGTCGACCTTGCCGACGCCGGAGGCCGGGATCGCCACCGCCTGGCTCGACACCCGCTCCTTGGTGATCGTCTGCCGCACCTCGCCGGTGAGCAGCGCCTTGACGTCCGGGTGCACCCTCAGGCGCACACCCTTCGCCGCGGTCTGCCGTTCGTAGTTGCGCACGGTGAAGAAGACCAGCGCCCCGCCGTCCCGCGTCGCGAGCCCCAGCGGCGCGAAGTCACCGCTGTCCAGCGGCTGGTCGATGTACTGCGTGGACATGCCCGGCAGGTTCTCCTCCTTCTGGCGCGAGGCACGCCAGTCGGAGGTGTGGGGTCCGTCCTTGAAGTTGTCCGGCTGCCCGCTCTGCATGTACGAGGCGTAGTCCCCGCTCAGATCGCGCGGAGCGACCGCCAGCTCACCGCTGTCCACGGCGACCGGTTCGGCATAGCCGTCCTGGTCCGTCTTCAGCTCCGGTATGCGGCCGGGGGTGAGAATGGTCAGATACGTCGCCTTCCACACCTCGGCCGGACCGTTGCGCACGAAGATCAGCACCCAGCGGTTGTCCTCGCTGCCCCGGTCCCGGTCGCGGTTGGAGTCGACGTCGGCCAGGAAGAAGCGCGGCCAGCCTGCCTTCTTGGGAATCGTGATCTTCGGGTCCGTGAGCTCCAGCGGCACGTGCCGCGGATTGCCGTCCGGGTAGTTGACGCTGCGCGCCTTCAACCCGGCCTGGTTGATGGCTCCGAGCGCACCGGTCACCCGGCCCGCGTCCAGGGCCGGGTCGTACGCCTTGTCGGCGGCGTTGTAGGCGGCGGTGAACTGCTTGACGGCCTCGACGGCCTCAGCCTTCGTCACCGACGGAACGATCTCCCGCTCCCCGTGCACCGTCACGCACCCGCTCGCCGTCAGGGCCAGCGCCGTCATCGCCACGAGGCCCGTCGCCGCCCGTCGCGGCCCTGTCACCCGAATCGGCCTTCTCATCGGCTGCCTTCTGCTCCTCGACCCCCACTGACCGTCCGAACCCTACCGGGGCGAGGAAGAGCCCGAGTGCCGGGACCAGATACAGGGCCCACACCACGGTCTGGAGAACGGTCGGATCCGGCTGGAAGTTGAAGACGCCCTTCAGCAGCGTCCCGTACCAGCTGTCGGGCGGAATCGTCGTACTGATGTCGAAGGCCTTGTTCGCCAGACCGCCGAGGAAACGGGCTTCCTGCAGGTCATGGACGCCGTACGCGAGGACACCCGCGGCCACGACCACCAGCATGCCGCCGGTCCACGTGAAGAACCGCGCCAGATTGATCCGTACGGCGCCGCGATAGAAGAGCCAGCCGAGCAGGACGGCCGTGGCGATACCGAGGAGCACGCCCGTCAACGGGCCCTGCGAGCCCGCCTCGTCGGTGGCCGCACGTACCGAGGCCCAGACGAACAGCGCCGTCTCCAGGCCCTCGCGCCCCACCGCCAGGAACGCGGTGGCGACCAGGGCCCCGGTGCCCATCTGCAGGGCGGCGTCCAGTTTGCCGTGCAGCTCGGCCCTCAGATGCCGTGCGGTGCGCTTCATCCAGAAGACCATCCAGGTCACCAGGCACACCGCGACGATCGACAGCGAACCGCCGAGCAGTTCCTGCGCCTCGAACGTCAGCTCCTGCGAGCCGTATTCGAGGGCGAAGCCGAAACCGAGCGACAGGGCGACCGCGACGCCGATGCCGGTCCAGATCGGCCGCAGCGCGTCCCGTCTGCCGGTCTTGACCACGTACGCGATGAGGATGCAGACGACGAGGCTCGCCTCCAGGCCCTCGCGCAGGCCGATCAGATAGTTGCCGAACACGCCCGGTCCCTTCTGGTCATGAGAACAGCGCCCGTCCCCACCAGTCGTCCTTGTCCCGGACGCCCGGCGGGATCGCGAACAGCGCCGAACCCACGTGCTGGATGTACTCGTTGAGGTCGTCGCGGGCGAGCGAGCGCTGCACCGGGACGAACCCCTTGTCGACGTCGCGCTGGTACGCGAGGAAGAACAGCCCCGCGTCCAGGCGGCCGAGACCGTCCGTCCCGTCGGTGAAGGAGTAGCCGCGGCGCAGCATCTTCGCCCCGCCGTTGGAGTCCGGGTGTGCGAGCCGCACATGCGAGGTGGGCAGCATCGCCGGCAGGAACGGCTCGTCGCGCTCCTCGGCCTTGCCGACGGGAGCGCCCTTGCCCTTGTCCCGGCCGAAGATGTCCTCCTGCTCCTGGAGGGAGGTGCGGTCCCAGGTCTCGACGTTCATCCGGATCCGGCGGGCGACCAGGTAGGAGCCGCCGGCCAGCCACGCCGGACCGTCCTTCTGCGACACCCACACATGCTTCTCGAGCGCCGCGCCGTCCGTCCCCGCGATGTTGCGGGTGCCGTCCTTGAACCCGAAGAGGTTGCGGGGCGTCTGCGCATCTGGGGTCGTCGACGACGTCTTGCCGAAGCCCAGCTGCGACCAGCGCACCGCGACCTTGCCGAAGCCGATCCGGGCGAGGTTGCGGATGGCGTGCACCGCGACCTGGGGATCGTCGGCGCAGGCCTGGACGCACAGATCGCCACCGCTGCGCGCCGGGTCGAGGTTGTCGCCGGAGAACTTCGGCAGCTCCGCCAGGCCCTTCGGCCGGTGGCCCTCGAGTCCGAAGCGGTCCTTGGCGAACAGCCCGGGGCCGAAGCCCACGGTCAGCGTCAGCCGGGACGGCTTGAGGCCCAGTGCCTCGCCGGTGTCGTCCGGCGGCGCCTCGGGGAGACCGCCGAACGCGCCCTCGCCGACGGCCAGTCCGGCGGTCATCCGCTCCGCGGCCCGCGTCCAGTCCTTCAGCAACTGCACCAGCTCGGCGCGGTCCTTCGTCTTCACGTCGAAGGCCGCGAAATGCAGCCGGTCCTGCACGGCGGTGGCGACACCGGCCTGGTGCGCCCCGTGGAAGGGCACGGCCGCACCGGCTCCGGCGGCGGGCACGGCATCGTCCCCGCCGCCCATCGCGGCCACCGTGCCGCCGGCCGCCGCGGCGCCGAGCGCGAGGCCCGCACCGCCCCAGCCGAGCAGCGCACGGCGGGACGGCGTCGCGGTGCCTGTGCCGGGCTGCCGGGGTCCGGCGGCCTCCGGCGCCGCGCCGGTCTGCTGGTCGTCAGAAGCCGACATCTCCGGTCCCCCTACTTGACCACGGCGGCGGCGAGCTTCGACAGCGGCTCGGCGAGGGCGTTGACGCCGTCGCTGAGCTCCTTGCGCTGGTCCTTGCCGACGGTGTCGTACGAGGCGAAGTCGTAACCGGTCTTGTCCTTGCGGTACTTGTCGAGCAGCGTGTTCAGCGCGGCGAACTGCTTGTCGAGCTCGGCCACCAGCTTCGGGTCGTTCTTGGCGGCGACGGGCTTGAGCAGGTCGTACGAGGTCTGCGCACCCTCGACGTTGGCCTTGAAGTCCACCAGGTCGGTGTGGCTGTAGCGCTCCTCCTCACCGGTGACCTTGCCGGTGGCGACCTCGTCGAGCAGCTCCTTGGCGCCGTTGGCCATGGAGGTCGGTGTGATCTCGGCCGTGCCGACCTTCTTCTGCCAGACCGTGAGGTCCTTGATGAGGGTGTCGGCGAGCACGGTGTCCTCGGGGCCGAGCTTCTTGTCCTGCCACAGGGACTTCTCCAGGCGGTGCCAGCCGGTCCACTTCTGGCCCTTCTCGACACCGTCCTCGCGCAGGTCGACTTTGGGGTCGATGTCGCCGAAGGACTCGGCGACCGGCTCGGTGCGCTCCCAGCCGATACGGGAGTCGGCGTACGCCTTCTTCGCCGCCTCGATGTCACCGGCCTTGACGGCGTCGGTGAACACCTTCGCCTTGGGCAGCGTCTCGTCGGCCTGCGCCTGCACGTACTTGCGGTAGCCGGCGACCGCGGCGTCCATCTCCGGGCTGCGCCGGGCGACCTTGCCGCCCGTCGCGGTGACCTTCTGGCGGATGCCGTCGCCCTTCATGCCGGGCTTGCAGGCGATCTCGTACGAACCGGACTTCACCTCGGCGGTGAGCCGGGCCTTGGTGCCGGGGCCTATGTTCTCGCGCTCGGTGACGATCCGGTCGTCGGGGAACAGGATGTAGACCTCGGTGACCTTGCCGCCCTTGTTCTCGATGTCGAGCTGGACGTGCCCGGCGGGGAACTCCTTCTTCGACACCTCGCAGGAATCGTCCTTCGCGGTGACCTGGACGGTGCCGTCGCCGCCGGCCGCGTTGTCGGCCTTCTCGGCGCAGCCCGTGACGGCGGCCAGAGCGGCCGCGGCCGCGGTGGCAGTGGCGACGGAAAGACGGACTCGCATACGGACTCCATGCGGCAAGAGGCCCGGCGCAGACGGGCTGAGGGTGGGTGAGGCGAACCTAACTTAACCGGCCCTTACCTCTCCCGTACCCGGCCGGGCAGTGATCTGTGACTCATGGCGTACGTCCGGAAACGGAGGGGTCACAAGGTGTTCAAGAGAACCCCATGGCTTGGTCAAGCCGCGGTCAACCGGTCCGTTGCGGAAGCACCACGGGGACGCCGGAGCGAGGGTGCGGAAACACCTCGACGGGCTGCCGGTAGACCCGGCTCAGCAGGACGTCGTCGAAGATTTCGGCGGGCGGTCCCTCGGCCGCGAGCCGGCCCTCGTGCAGCACGGCGACCCGGTGGGCGTACGCGGCGGCGAGACCGAGGTCGTGCAGCACGACGACCACGGCGTCACCGGCGGCGGCACGCTCCCGGCAGATGCGCAGCACCAGCTCCTGGTGGCGCAGGTCGAGGGCGGCCGTCGGTTCGTCGAGCAGCAGCAGCGGGGCCCCCTGGGCCAGGACGCGGGCGAGGGCGACCCGGGCGCGTTCACCGCCGGAGAGCGCGGAGAAGGGGCGGGCCGCGAAGCCGCCGACCTCCGTGACGGCCATCGCCTCGGCGACGGCCGCGTCGTCCTGCTCCTGGAGCGCGGTCCCGGCCCAGGGCGCGCGCCCCATCCGTACGACGTCCTCCACCAGGAAGGGGAAGGAGAGCGCGGCGGCCTGGGGCAGCACGGCGCGGCGCAGGGCGAGTTCGGGAGCGGTCCAGCCGCCGGCCGGCCGGCCCGCGATGTTCACCGAGCCGCCGTCGGCGGGCAGATCGGCGGCGAGCGCGGCGAAGAGGGTCGACTTCCCGGCGCCGTTCGGACCGACCAGGGCCAGTACCTCGCCCGCGTGTGCGGACAGCTCGACCCCGGTGAGCACCTCACGGCCGCCGAGGCGGACATGGAGGTCCCGGGCCTCGGCGACGACGGAACCGATTTCGGGACGCGCGGGCAGTTCCCGCCGGCGCACACCGAACAGACGGGTCACGGACCTCATGCCCAACCACCTTGCCTGCGACGGGTCCTGAGCAGCAGCCAGAAGAAGAACGGGCTGCCGAAGAGCGCGGTGAGCACACCGAGGGGGAGTTCGGCGGGCTCGGCGACGGTGCGTGCCGCGAGGTCTCCCGCCACGAGCATCAGCGCGCCGCCGAGGGCGCTGCCGGGCACCAGGAAGCGGTGGCCGGGTCCGTGCGCCATCCGCAGCAGATGCGGGACGAGCAGTCCGACGAAGGTGATGATCCCGGCGACGGCGACCGCGGCCGCGGTGAACAGGGCGACGACGAGCACGAGGACGATCCGCAGCCGCTCGACGTCGATGCCGAGATGCCGTGCCGGCCGCTCGCCGAGGGCGAGCAGGTCCAGCTTCCGTGCGTACAGGGGCGCCACGGCAAGACCGAGAAGCGCGCACGGCAGCACAGCGAGCACCTTGGGCCAGGTGGCCTGGGAGAGCGAACCCAGCTGCCAGAAGGTGATCTGGGTGATCTGGGCGTTGTCCGCGAAGAAGATGAACAGGCCGATGAGGGCACCGGCGAAGGCGTTGACGGCGATGCCGGTCAGGATGAGCGTGACGACCTCGCTCCGCCCTCCCGAGCGGGACATCGCGTACACGAGGAGCACGGTCACGAGGCCGGCGACGAACGCGCAGGCGGTGACGGTCCAGTTGCCGAGAAAGCTCAGGCCGAGCGCGATGGACGCGACGGCGCCGACGGCCGCGCCGGACGAGATGCCGATGATGCCGGGCTCGGCGAGCGGATTGCCGAAGACGCCCTGCATCAGGGCTCCCGCGCAGCCCAGGGACGCGCCGACGAGGAGCGCGAGGACGACCCGGGGAAGACGGACGTTCCACAGCACGCTCTCGCCGACCCGGTCGAGCGGGTGCCCGCCGAGCCCGGCGCGGTGCTGCACCGAGGCGATGACATCGGTGACGGGAATGTCGTACGCGCCGTAGGCGGCGGACACCAGGGCCAGGACGAGGACGCTCGCCAGAAGCCCGCCGGTGAGCAACCCGGCCCCGGTACGGGTGCGGACCAGGGGGACGGCGTCGGGCGGGCTTTTCGGGGTTAACCGGTCGGGAACGTTCCGGGAGTCCTCCGCGGCCGCACGGCTCTGGTGTGCCGCGGGGCGCTCGGGGACGTCATGGGTCTGGTGTGCTTCGGGGCTCTCCGGGACGTTACGGGTCTCGTGTGCCTCAGGGACCCCTGGGACGTCATGGGTCTCGTGTGACCCGGGGCTCTCCGGGACGTCAGTGCTCTCGTGCCCCGCAGGGCTCTCCGGGACCTCTCGGGTCTCGTGCGCCTCGGGGCCCTCATGGCTCTCGGGGTTCTCGGCGCCCTCAGCGCCGCTCGGTCGGTGCCGGTCCCGGTCCCGGTCCCGGTCTTGGTCTCGGTCCCGGTCCCGGTCCCGGTCTTGGTCTCGGTCCCGGTCTTGGTCTCGGTCCCGCTCGCGCGGGCGGGCGGGGGAGTGGTCCGCGTGCGTGGCCATCGTCACCGGCCGCCCGGGTGGAGCTGGTCCACGAGAGACCGGAGAACCCGGTCGGTGCGCGGCCCGTAGTTCAGCAGGACACTGTCGTCGACGCTCACCACGCGGCGGTCCATCCCGGCCGGGGTCTGGGCCACCCCGGGGATCTTGACCAGACCGTCGATGCCGCCGACCGACCGCAGACCGTCCGTCATCACGAGCAGGGCGTCGGGCGCGGCCTTCGCAAGGGCCTCGGCGGTGACGGGGGTGAAGTCCTTCGCCGGCCCCGACTCCTTCCCGGCGTCCACAGCGCCCGCCGCCTCCAGCAGCGAGGTGGCCCCGGACTCGGCGCCGCCGATGAGGTAGACCGACGCCGAGCCCCGCAGGTAGAGGAAGGCGACGCGGGGCCGCTTGCCCTCGGCGGGCTTCGGAACGCCCTTCTGCACGGCCGCGATCCTTTGTGCGGTACGGGCGTTGAGCTGGTCCCCGGCAGCCTTGACCCCCAGCGCGCCGGCCACCGCGTCGATCCGGGTCCGGACGTCGGCGAGGCTCTTGGGCGCCTTGACGACGACGAGCGGGATGCCCGCGGCGCGTATCTGGGCGATGGACTCGGCCGGGCCGGTCGTCGAGTCGGCGAGGACGAGGGTCGGCTTCAGGGACAGCACGCTCTCGGCGGAGACGTCGTGTCCCCGGGTCACCAGCGGCAGCGCGCGGGCCTGTTCGAAGGTCGCGGTGACGTCACGCGCCACCACCTGCCTGCCCAGACCGAGCGTGAAGACGATCTCGCTGAGCCCACCGGAGAGCGGCACGATCCGGTCCGCGGCGGAGACGGTGACGCTCTTGCCGTCTGCCGAGCGCACGGTGGCCGGGAGTTCGGGCTTCGGTGTCGCGGCGAGCGGCTCGATCCGGCCGGCGGCCACAGCGGTCTTCGGCTTTCCCGTGGCGTCGGGGGACTCGTCGCCACCGCCGCAGCCGGTCGCCGTCAGGGCGAGGGCGAGCACCGAGAGGAGAGCACCTGCCAGGCGAGGTGTGCGCACCGGGACACCTTTCTCTTGTTCGCTGTCTAAGACGGTTGCCGCGGGCAGTCTGCCATGGCTGGGCGGGGAGTTGGCCGATGTTTCGGGTGGTGGGCTCTTTTGATCCACCCGGATCGGCCGAGCGGCGTCGAGGCCGCGGTGGACGGCACCCGGGGCACCCCGGTGGCCGGCGTCAGCACCCAGGACCGGGAGACCGGCAAGGTCGCCCCCCCCACCAGAACCTGGGCATAGCCTCGCCGACCGTTCCGGCCGCGTGCTCACGGTGCGGGCGAGACGTGGTGAAGCCGACCGGCGTACCGGCGAAGCTCACGGATAAGGGCACCAAGACGTACGGCGGCATGTACCCGGCCGCTGAGGAGCGCGGCACCCGCTCACGGTCGCGGTCTCCCTCGACGAGGACGCCGAACTGCCCGAGGGCTCCGGCGGCACGCGCGGCTCCGTCGGTTCCGCGGGCGGTTCGGCGGAGGGCGGCTCGGCCGGTACGGCCATCGGGGGCGGCACTGTCGGGGGCACGGGCGGTGCCCTGGCCTCCACCGGCTCCGAGGTCCCGGCGACCGCGCCGCAGCCGCCTCCGCGGGAACCGCGGTGGCGGGCGTGGCAGTCGTCTTCTCGATCGGGGCGCCGGGCGGCGGCCCGCACCTGACGCACGGGTCCCGAGTCACCGCGCCGCTCCGGAGACCGTCGCCGCCGGTGCGGCCCTGTCGTACCGGGATGCTTGAATGCCGGGGTGAACGAACTCGACGTACTGGACGTGCTCCACGTCTTCTGCGGGGCCGAGGGGGACCACGGCAACGCCCTGGGTGTCGTCCGCGACGCCCGGGCCTTTCCCGACCCGGCGTCCCGGCAGGCGCTCGCGGCCGAACTGGGCTTCAGCGAGACCGTGTTCGTCGACGACCCCGAGCGCGGGGTCGTGGACATCTACACCCCCGGCCTCCGGCTCCCGTTCGCCGGGCACCCGCTCGTCGGAGCGGCCTGGCTGCTCGACCTGGAGGCGGTGAACCCGCCCGCGGGCGAGGTGTGGGCGCGCAGCGACGGCGAGTTCACCTGGATCACCGCCCGCGCCGAATGGGCTCCGCCGCGCATGCTGCGGCAGTACGCCTCACCGGCCGAGGTGGACGCGCTGCCCGCGCCGCCGCCCGGTGAGGGCTGGCTCTACGCCTGGGCCTGGGAGGACGAGGCCGCGGGCCGGGTCCGGGCCCGCGCCTTCCCCCGGCGGGACGACGGCATCGTGGAGGACGAGGCGACCGGCGCCGCGGCCCTGCTGCTCACCGACCGCCTCGGCCGCGCGCTGAACATCACGCAGGGCCGAGGGTCGCAGATTCTGACGGCCCCCGGCCCCGATGGCACGATCGAGATCGGCGGGCGGGTGCGCCTCGCGACGCCCGCGCCGGCCGCCCGTCGTATCCCGCTCATGCGCTGAGCGGGAACTCCTCGCCCAGCTCGCGGAAGACGGCTCCGTTGAAGTCGAAGGCCCGCTTGCACTCCTCGACGATGCGCTTCTTCTCCAGCTCGTCGGCGTTCACCGCGTCCAGCAGTTCGCGGTAGCCGCGCTTGAAGGCGGCCGGGTTGTCGATCTGCTCGAAGACGTAGAACCGGACCCCGTCGCCCTTGCGCGCGAAGCCCCAGGTCTTCTCGGCGCGGTCGCGGATGATCTGTCCGCCGGACAGGTCCCCGAGGTAGCGGGTGTAGTGGTGCGCGATGTACCCGGCGGGCCAGGTACGGGCGCACTCCTCGACCCGCGCGGCGTACGCCGCGGTCGCCGGCAGCGGAGCGGCGCCCGCGCGCCAGTCAGGGCCGCGCAGATGCGCGAGATCGCGCTCCAGCGCGGCGGTACGCATCAGCTCCGGGCGGATGAAGGGCCCCGCCACCGGATCGTCCTCGAGCGCGCCCGCGGCACCTTCCAGCGCCCGGTACACGAACCAGAGCTGCTCGGTGTAGCGCGCGTAGGCCTCGACGCCCAGCCGGCCGCCGAGCAGATCGCTCATGAAGGGCGAGGTCTCGGCCTCGGTGTGCTGCTCGTGCGAGGCAACACGGATGAGTGTCGAGAATGGCGTGTCCAACGCGGACCTCCGGGGGACCGATGGGGGCGGGAACCGGTGACGATTCGATCCTGCTGCTCAGGCATACCTCAGTCAATTGGTTCCCGACGGCCTGTCGGTAAAACGCTACCCCCGAACGGCGTCAGGGCAACGTGAGAATCTCGGCGCCGCTCTCCGTCACCACCAGCGTGTGCTCGAACTGCGCGGTCCGCTTGCGGTCCTTGGTCACCACGGTCCAGCCGTCGTCCCACATGTCGTACTCGTGGGTACCGAGCGTGAGCATCGGCTCGATGGTGAACGTCATGCCCGGCTGCATCACGGTCGTGGCGTGCTGGGCGTCGTAGTGCGGAATGATCAGCCCGGAGTGGAACGAGGAATTGATCCCGTGGCCGGTGAAGTCACGGACCACGCCATAGCCGAAGCGCTTGGCGTACGACTCGATGACCCGCCCGATGACATTGACCTGGCGGCCCGGCTTCACGGCCTTGATGGCCCGGTTCAGGGACTCCCGGGTCCGCTCCACGAGCAGTCGCGACTCCTCGTCGACGTCACCGCACAGGTAGGTGGCGTTGTTGTCGCCGTGCACACCATTGATGTACGCCGTGACGTCGAGGTTCACGATGTCGCCGTCGCGCAGGACGGTGGAGTCGGGGATCCCGTGGCAGATCACCTCGTTGACCGAGGAGCACAGCGACTTGGGGAAGCCGCGGTAGCCGAGCGTGGAGGGATAGGCGCCGTGGTCGCACATGAACTCGTGCGCGACGCGGTCCAGTTCGTCGGTGGTCACGCCGGGGGAGATGTGCTTGGCGGCCTCCTCCATCGCCTGCGCGGCGATACGGCCCGCGATGCGCATCCGCTCGACGGTGTCGGCGTCCTGCACCTCCGGCCCGGTGTACGGGGTCGGTGCGGGTTTTCCGACGTACTCGGGGCGCCGGATGGAGCCGGGGACGGAGCGGATGGGGGAGAGCTCGCCTGGTACGAGCAGCGACTGGCCAGACATGCCGCGAGTCTAACCGGGGCCCCGGCCCGCCCCCCGGGCGTAGGGGGACGTCCTTGGGGCAGCATGGCGTCAGAGGAAGGAGCCGACGATGGCCCTGTTCAAGAAGCGTACGGCCGGCAAACCGGGCGAGTGGTTCTACTGTCTGGAGCACAAGAAAGTCGAGGAGGGCCCGGATTGCCCCGGGAAGGACCGCTTCGGCCCGTACGCGAGCCGCGAGGAGGCGACCCACGCGATGGAGACGGCGCGCGAGAAGAACCTCGAATGGGAGAACGACCCACGCTGGCACGACGCACCACGGGGCGAGCAGTAGGCGCCGTGGGCGCGGGCCCGCCCCCTGGCGGTGCGCGCCGTGCGCAGGCGGGGGAGCCTGCGGGGACGCTCCCGCCGGGCGGTGCGGGGCGGATGCCCGGGGGCTGGTGGCCGCACCCGCCGATCGCCTGAGTGGCGGGCCTGCCCAGCTCTGCGGAGTCCGGAGCGCGGGACGCCTCAAGCACCGACCCGCGCCCGGCCGCCCGCCGCCGCGCAGCGCGGGACGCCTCAAGCACCGCCCCGCGCCCGGCCGCCCGCCGCCGCGCAGCGCGGGACGCCTCAAGCACCGCCCCGCCCCCGCCCGCCTGCCCCCCGCCCCGCGCGGAGACGAGAGCTCACGCCTTCGTCAGCGCCTCCTGCTGTGCGCGGCGGCGCGTCGCGTCCTCGTCCGTCGAGGCGTCGTACGTGATCAGCTTCGGGAGTACCGCGGCCAGCAGGCCCACCGAGGCCACGCAGGCCACACCGCCGGACCAGATCGCCGCTCGTGTGCCCGTCCAGCCCGCCATCGCGCCCGCGCGCACCTGGCCCAGCTGCGGGCCGATGCTGTAGGACAGCACCTCTATCCCCGCGAGCCGTCCCCGCAGCTCCTCAGGGGTCGTCTGGTTCCAGATCGTCGAGCGGCCGAGGCCGCTGAGCATGTCGCCCGCGCCCGCGAACGCCAGGCACAGCAGTACCAGCCATACGTTCGAGAACCATCCCGCCGCCGCGATCGCCAGTCCCCACGCGGTCGCGCCGAACACCACCAACAGGCCGTGCCGCCGCACGTGCGACGTCCAGCCGCTCGTCATGCTCAGGGCCAGCGAGCCCACCGACCCCGCCGCGTACATCAGGCCGAGCGACCACTCCGCGTCCAGATCGTCCGCCAGGAAGGGGAAGATCGTGTTCGGGAAGGCGAAGAACATCGCGGCCAGGTCGATCGCGTACGTCCCCAGCAGCACCGGGCGGGACCACGCATAGCGCGCGCCCTCCGCGATGCCCCTCAGCGACGGCTTCTGGGCGTCGTGCGCCGCCGGGGCCGGTGCCAGGCGCAGGCAGAGCACCACGGACACCGCGAACCCGGCGACCGTGACGCCGTACGCCGTGGCATGGCCCGCGTAGGCCACCACCAGACCCGCCAGCGCGGGCCCCGCGATCGCGCCCAGCTGATAGCGCAGGGCGTTCAGCGCGGCCGCCGCCGTCAGCTGGTCGTGCGGGACGATACGGGCCATCAGCGAGTCGAGCGCCGGGCGTTGCAGACCGGCCAGTGCCGAGACACCCGCCGCGACCAGGTACAGCGGCCACAGCATCGGGTCCGGCAGCATCGCGTTCACCAGCAGCACGACCGCCAGCACGCCGAGACCGGCCTCCGTGCCGAGGATCAGCTTCCTGCGGTCGGCCGAGTCCGCGAGCGCCCCGCCGTAGAGGCCGAACACCACCAGCGGCACCAGCTCCACCGCGCCCATCACGCCCACCGCGAGCGGCGATCCGGTCATGTCCTTGATCTGGAGCGGCAGGGCGATCATCGCCATGAAGCTGCCGAAGTACGTGACCACGCCCTGCACCCACAGGAGGCGGAAGTCGGGGGATGAGCGCCACGGCGAGAGGTCGGGCAGCAGCGCGGAGAGCTTGGAGGTCACAGGAGGTCATGCTCCCGGCGGCCGGTAGCCTGCGGCAACCGCATTTCCCCGGGGAACGCGTACCACCGGCGGGTTTCCTGAAGGAAGGCGGGCTACCAGCGAGGCGGCGGCGGTGAGGTCAGCTGGTCGGCGAGCCGCGAGAGCCGGTCCCGCAGGCTCCGCCGGCCGCGCGCCACCGGCAGACTGTTCTCCCCGGCCGCCGCGCTCACCAGATGCTGCACGGTGTCCAGATCGACCTCGTCCGCGACCGCCGCCACCGTCAGCGCCTCGTGCGCGAGCCCGTGCACCTCCGGGTCCCCGCCGTCCAGCGCCAGCACCGTCGCCCCGGCCCGCCGCGCGTCGTGCACCCGCTCCAGCAGCTCCGCCTCCGGCTGCCCCGGCGCGACCACCAGCAGTGTCTCGCCCCGGCGCGCCGCCTCCAGCCGGCCGAGCCCCACCGCCAGCTGCGGCGGGTCCCCGGGCCGCACCCGGTGGCGTACCAGCGTCGGCGTCAGTTCCGGCTGCCCCGACCAGGCGGCCTCGTCGACCAGATGCGCCGCGAGATGCCAGGGCTCGTACGCCTCGGTCCCCACCAGGAGCAGCCCACCGCCCTGCGGGACCACCGACGACCGCAGGACCCCGGCGAAGCGCCGGGTCGCCGCCGGCCACTCGGTACCCGCCAGGACTTCGCGCAGCAGCGCGACGCGTACGGCATCCATGGCCCCGCATCCTGCCCGACACCCCGCCCCCGGCGGGCGGGCTTCGGTGCGGCTCACCCGTTCGTGCGCCCGATACCAGCAAGTAAGGTCGGCTGCATGACTTCTACTGACAACGCAGGCACGGCGCCGAAGCCCGCGGCCAAGGACCCCTGGGACCTCCCCGACGTGTCCGGCCTGGTCGTCGGCGTGCTCGGCGGTACCGGGGACCAGGGGCGCGGGCTCGCCTACCGCCTCGCCCGGGCCGGGCAGAAGGTGATCATCGGCTCCCGCGCGGCGGAGCGCGCCGAGACCGCCGCCGCCGAACTGGGCCTCGGCGTCGAGGGCGCGGACAACGCCGAGTGCGCGCGGCGCAGCGACGTGGTGATCGTGGCGGTGCCGTGGGACGGGCACGCCAAGACCCTCGAGACCCTCCAGAAGGAGCTCGCGGGCAAGCTGGTCGTCGACTGCGTCAACCCGCTCGGCTTCGACAAGAAGGGCGCCTACGCGCTCAAGCCGGAGGAGGGCAGCGCCGCGGAGCAGGCCGCCGCCCTGCTGCCGGACTCCCGGGTGACCGCCGCCTTCCACCATCTGTCCGCGGTGCTGCTCCAGGACGAGTCGATCGAGGAGATCGACACCGATGTGATGGTGCTGGGCGAGTCGCGCGAGGACACCGACATCGTGCAGGCGATCGCCGCACGCATCCCCGGGATGCGCGGAGTGTTCGCCGGCCGGCTGCGCAACGCCCACCAGGTCGAGTCGCTGGTCGCCAACCTGATCTCGGTGAACCGGCGCTACAAGGCGCACGCCGGGCTGCGCGTCACCGACGTGTAGTCGCGCGCGGGGCATGGGGGACACTGGGCGGGACGAATCACCCCCCGACAGGAGCCGTACCCCATGCCCCGCCTCGCTCTCTACGCCCTCATCTTCTGCGTGCTCGCCGTCGTGGCGGCCGTGGTCTCGTTCGTGCAGGGCAGCTGGTTCGGGATCCTCTGGGTGCTGATCGCCGGCCTCACCTCGAACATGGCCTGGTACTACTTCCGCCGTGCCAAGGCGGAGCGCGCCGCCCGCTGACCCGCGGTCGCCCGCCCCGCGGCCGCCGGCGCCCCTGCCCCGGTCGCGCACGCCGCCCCGCTTCCGTCACGCCGGGCAGGCCTCGGGCGCCGCCTGCCAGAAGCGGTAGTACTCCAGCCCGCAGCCCGGGAGCCCCGTCTCGACGCCGAGCCCGCGCAGGATCGCGTCGACCGAATCGAAGAACAGCCCGTTCACCTCGGGGATGAACAGCAGGCCGAACACGGCGATCAGTCCGAACGGCGCGAACGGCTCCACCTGCCGGCGGATCTTGTACGAGAGCCAGGGCTCGATCACGCCGTAGCCGTCGAGGCCCGGCACCGGCAGGAAGTTCAGGATCGCCGCGGAGACCTGGAGCAGCGCGAGGAACCCCAGCGCGTACTGGAACACCGGCGGCACGCCGTCCAGCGCGTCCAGCCAGAACGGGGCGGTGCAGACGACCGCGAACAGGACGTTCGTCAGCGGCCCCGCGGCCGAGATCAGGCTGTGCTTCCAGCGGCCGTTGATGCGGTTGCGCTCGATGAAGACCGCGCCGCCGGGCAGACCGATACCGCCCATGATCACGAACAGCACCGGCAGCACGATGCTGAGCAGCGCATGGGTGTAGGCGAGGGGGTTGAGGGTGAGATACCCCTTCGTCCCTATGGAGATGTCGCCGCTGTGCAGCGCGGTACGGGCGTGCGCGTACTCGTGAAGACAGAGTGAGACGACCCAGGCCGAGGTGACGAAGAGGAACACCGCGAGGCCCGTGCTCGCGGAGAACTCCGTCCACACCGCCCAGCCGGTCACCGCCATCACGGCGACGATGCCGAGGAAGACGGGACTGATGCCCCGGCCGCTGTGGCGGGAGGTGGCGGTGGTCATGGGTGCGGCTCCTGGGGATGCGTGGGCGTGCGGTCGACCGTACCGGGGACGGACACAGAACGTTCCGCCGAGGCCCGAGGGTTCCTGCTGCACAGCTCCGCGGGCGGGGCAGGGACAATGGGCGGGTGCGCTTCTCGCTACTCGGCACCACTCAGGCATGGCACGACGACGGAACACCCGTCGCGCTCGGCGGTGCGCGGCTGCGGACGCTGCTGACCGTCCTGGCGCTGCGGCCCGGTCGTACGGTCCCCGTCGCCACCCTGGTGGACGAGGTGTGGGACGGCGATCCGCCGGGGGACGCGGTCGGCGCGGTCCAGGCGCTCGTGGGCCGGCTGCGCCGGGTGCTGGGCCGCGACGCGGTCGCCTCGCCCGAGGGCGGCGGCTACCGGCTGTGCGCCGACGGGGACGACGTGGACCTGCACCGCTTCGACCGGCTGGCGGGTGAGGGGGCGCGGGCGCTGGAACACGGAGACCCGGTCAAGGCCGCGGCCCTCCTCGACGACGCCCTCGCGCTGTGGCAGGACCCGGTGCTCGCCGACCTGCCCGCCCGTGCGGCCGAGACGGCCCGCTGGCAGTCCCGCCGCCTGGACGCCCGGCGCACCCGCCTCGCGACGGCGCTGGCCCTCGGCCGAGCCGAGGAGGCGCTGCCGGAGCTGGTGGCGCTCTGCGAGGACCACCCGATCGACGAATCGCTCCAGGCGCTGCGGCTGCGCGCCCTGCGGGCCACGGGCCGCCCGGCGGAGGCACTGGCCGCGTACGAGACGGTCCGCAGATCCCTCGCCGACCGTCTCGGCGCCGACCCGGGCCCCGAACTGCGGTCCCTGCACGCGGAATTGCTCGCGGATCGGGGCGCTCCCGAAACTCCCGGGCACACCGCAGCCCCAGGGCGGCCGGACGCGGACGGTACGGACGCCGGACCCCTGCGCGAGGCGGGGAACCTCCGCGCACGGCTCACCTCCTTCGTCGGCCGCGACGCCGACATCGGCGCCATCCGCCAGGACCTCGGTGCCGCCCGGCTCGTCACCCTCCTCGGGCCCGGCGGGGCCGGGAAGACACGGCTCTCGCAGGAGGCCGCCGAGCATGCCGCGCCGCACATGGCGTGGCCCGACGGCGTCTGGATGGCCGAACTCGCCCCCGTCGACGACCCCGACAACGTGCCGGACGCCGTTCTCACCGCTCTCGGCGCGCGCGAGACCGTGCTGCGCGGCGCCGGTGCGGAGGAGCTGCGGGCCGCCGAGCGGCACGGCGACGATCCGCTCGTCCGGCTCGTCGAGCACTGCTCGCACCGCCGCATGCTGTTGCTCCTCGACAACTGCGAGCATGTGATCGGAGCCGCCGCGGTGCTCGCCGAGCGGCTGCTCCAGAACTGCCCGGGCCTCACGGTGCTCGCCACCAGCCGGGAACCCCTCGGTGTTCCGGGCGAGTTGCTGCGGCCGGTGGACCCGCTGCCCGACCCGATGGCCCTGCGGCTCTTCGCGGACCGCGGCACGGCCGCCCGCCCGGGCTTCCGGATCGAGGACGACCGGGCGGCGGCCGCGGAGATCTGCCACCGCCTCGACGGACTGCCGCTGGCCATCGAACTCGCCGCGGCCCGCCTCCGTATGCTCACCCCACGGCAGATCGCCGACCGTCTCGACGACCGGTTCCGGCTGCTGACCGGCGGCAGCCGCACCGTCCTGCCCCGCCAGCAGACCCTGCGCGCCGTCGTCGACTGGTCCTGGGACCTGCTCGACGACGCCGAACGGACCGTCCTGCGGCGGCTGTCGGTCTTCGCGGGCGGCTGCGACCTGGCTGCCGCCGAAGCGGTCTGCGCCGACCCGGAGGACGCCGTTGCGGACGCCGCCCGGCCCGGCGCCCGCCCGTCCCACCCCGGTGACGTGGCCGACAACCTCGGATCCCTCATCGACAAGTCGCTCGTCGTCGCCGCCCCCGCCCCGGACGGCCTGATGCGCTACCGGCTCCTGGAGACCGTCGGGGAGTACGCCGCCGAGCGTCTCGACGAGGCCGGTGAGCGGGCCGCCGTGGAGCGCCGCCATCTCGTCCACTACCGGGAGGTGGCCCGGACGACGGACCCGCTCCTGCGCGGCCCGGACCAGCGTGCCGCCATCGACCTCTTCGAGCGCGAGTACGAGAATCTGCGCACCGCCATGCGCCGGGCCGTCGCCGCCCGTGACGAACAGGAGGCGCTGCACCTCGTCCTCTCGCTGGCCTGGTACTGGCAGATGCGGGACCTGCGTTCGGAGGCCCGGCACTGGTCCTCCGTGGCCGGTGCGCTCGGCCCGGATCCGTTCCTGCCGCCGGCCGAGGCCGCGCCCCCGGTCTTCGAGCGGTTCACGGACGCTCCGCCGCCCATGGGGCCCGAACTGCTCCAGGAGGCCCGGCGCTGCGTCGCGCTCATGCGCATGGTCTTCATGAACCACGACCTCGACGCGTGGACGACCCCCGAGGCCATGGACTGGCTGCGCAGCGTCACCCGGGTCTACGCCCCCGGCCTCCCGCAGACCTGCCGCTCGCCCGCCTCGCTGTGGTTCTACGCCGTGCTGATGACCGGTGACATCAACAGCCTGAAGACGTTGATGGACGAGACCGTCAGCGCCTGCCGTGCCTACGGCTACGAGTGGGAGCTCGCCGCCGCGCTCCAGAACCGCGCCAACCTCCTTGCCAACCGCACCCATTGGGCCGGTGACGCGACCCGTGACGCGGACGAGTCGCTGGAGATCTTCGTCCGGCTCGGTGACGCCTGGGGCGCGGCCGAGTCCCTCTCCGCGCGTGGCGAGGCCCAGGAGCGGCGCGGCGAGTACCCGGGCGCGGCCGAGGACTTCCGCGCGGCCATCGGCTACGCCGAACGGATCGGCGCCCAGGCGCAGGTGGCGGTCCTGCGGTGCCGGCTCGCGGGGATCATGATGGAGATCGGCGAGGGGGAGCGCGGCGAGCGGATCATCCGGGAGGTCCTCGCCGAGAACCGCGGCCTGGAGAACGAGTCGAGAGCCGTGGCCCGGCTCTTTCTCGCCCTGCGGCTCGGCAGCACCGGCCGCAGCGAGGAGGCCCGGGTCGAGATCGGTCTGCTCATGGAGCAGTTCCGCTCGAACACCCTGGCCATCTTCGAGGGCATGGTGATCGGATACGTGGCCTGGCTCGATCTCGTCGACGGCTTCCACTCCAAGGCGGTGGAGGGCTCGCGCCTGGCGCTGGAACGGGCACGCGACCCGCTGAGCATGATGGTCGCCCCGCAACTGGTCTCCACGCATCTGGTGACGGCCGCCCGGGCGGTCGCCCTGGACCGGCCGGAACGGTCGGCTGACGCCGCCAGGGTGCTCGCGGTGGCCGACGCCCAGCTGCCGCCCCGTCACTTCGCGGTCCTGCACGAGCGGGAGAACCGCGCCGAATGCGAGACGGTCCTGCGCGGACACCTCGGCGACGAGCGCTACGAGAGCGCCTACGCCGAGGGCGACGGCCTCACGCTGGACGAGGCCGCCGCCCTGATCTGACCCGCCGGCCGCACCGGGCCGCCGGGCTCAGGTCTTCTTGCGGAACTTGGCGACCGCGAGCGGCGCCGTCACCACCGTGATGGCGGCGGCCCAGGCGAGCGTCATCCACACCGAGTGGGCGACCGCACCGCCGTTGATCAGCGCCCGTGCCGCGTCCGCGAGGTTGGACAGCGGGTTGTAGTCGGTGAAGCTCTCCAGCCAGCCTGGCATCGTCGTCGGCGGGGCGAAGATCGACGACCCGAACTGGAGCGGCATCAGAACGAGCATGGCCACTCCCTGGACGGCCTGGGCCGTCTTCATGGTGAGACCGAGCAGAATGAAGATCCACATCAGTGAGGCGCCGAAGACCGTGGAGAGACCGATCGCCGCGAGCAGGTGCAGCACCGAGGTCTTGATCTCCAGGCCGAGCGCGAAGCCCATGCCGAGCAGGATCGTGGTCGCGACCAGCATCCGGCCGACCTCGACGACGATCTTGGCGATGAGCACCGAGGACCGTGCGATGGGCATGGACCGGAACCGGTCCATCACGCCCTTCTTGAAGTCGTCGTTGACACCGGTGCCGACGGCCATGGCGATGTTCATGCCCATCATGGCCATCAGGCCGGGGATCACGTAGTTGACGTACGCGTCCTGGTTGCCCTTGCCGGAGATCGCGCCGCCGAAGACGTACACGAACAGCAGGGTGAAGATGATCGGCATGAGCACGGCGTCGAACATCGACTCCGGGTCCTGCTTGATCTGGAGCGCGTTGCGGCGCACCAGCGCGCCGATGTGGCGCAGATTGCCGCGCAGGCCGATCCGGCCCTCGCCGGCCGGCGCCGCGGGGCGTCGGGCGGGCGCCTCGGTGGACGCGGGGGTGGCGGTTGCCGTGCTCACGCGGCGACCTCCTCTTCGGTCGTCTCGGACACGGACGTCTTCTCGCCCGTGATGGCCAGGAACACCTCGTCGAGGCTGGGCAGATGGGTGCCGATGTGCGCGATGCCGAAGCCGTGCGAACCCATCAGGCCGACGACGGCGGTCAGTTGGGCGTCGCTGAGGATCGGCACGTACAGCAGGCCCTCGTCGGGCACGACCGTGGCGCCGGAGACGCCGTCGAGTCCGGCCTCGGCGAGGACCCGCGCCATCGCGGGCAGCTGAGCGGTGTCGGACGGCCGGATCTGCAGGGTGCGTCCGCCGACCTTGGCCTTGAGTTCGTCCACCCGGCCGTTGGCGATGACCCGCCCCTTGTCGATGACCGTGAGCTCGTTGGCGAGCTGCTCGGCCTCTTCCATGTACTGGGTGGTCAGCAGGACGGTCGCCCCCTCCGCGACCATCCGCTGGACCTCGTCCCAGACCTCGTTGCGCGTCCGGGGGTCGAGTCCGGTCGTCGGCTCGTCCAGATAGAGCACGGCCGGCTGCCCGATCATCGAGGCGGCGAGGTCGAGACGCCGGCGCATACCGCCGGAGTACTGCATCGCGGGCCGCTTCGCCGCGTCGGTGAGCGAGAAGCGCTCCAGCATCTCGTCGGCGCGCTGCCGGGCGGCCCTGCGCGGCAGATCGAGCAGCCGCCCGATCATGTAGAGGTTCTCCCAGCCGGACAGCTTCTCGTCGACCGAGGCGTACTGACCGGTGAGTCCGATGGTGCGCCGCAGCTGCCGCGGCTGCTTCACCACGTCGTAGCCCGCCACGATCGCGGTGCCGGCGTCCGGGGTGACGAGGGTGGAGAGGCAGCGTACGAGTGTGGTCTTGCCGGCGCCGTTGGGGCCGAGCACACCGAGCACGGTGCCCTCGCGGACCTCCAGGTCCACCCCGTCCAGCGCCTTGGTCTCGCCGTAGTGCTTGACCAGCCCCCGCACCTCGACGGCGTTGTCCTTGCCGCCGTCGGGGTTCTTGTCGATTCGCGTCATGGCGCCAATAATGCGGGGTCCCACCGACAAGCGGCCGACAGGTCACCGACAGAACGCTCGTGCTCCGCCGACATCAGCGGATGTGCGGGTCAGGAAGGCTTGGCGTAGTCCCCGAAGCCGATCCAGTCGATCACGACACAGGGCTCGTCGCCGAGCACCCAGGCGTCGTGGCCGGGTTCGACGGCGAAGAACTCGCCGGGCGCCGCCTCTCCCGTCTCGCCGTCGTCCATGACGATCTTCATCCGGCCGCTGACGACGTAGCCGGCGTGGGCGGCCTCGCAGCTCTTGGTGCCGGCGAGGGGCGCCACATGCTGGGACCACTGCCAGCCCGGTTCGAACACGGCCCGGCCGACGGGTCCGTGCGCTGTGGTGACCAACTGGAGTTTTCCCTTGCCGTCCTCGAACGGTCGGGTCTCGTCTGCGGAGTCGAAGCTCTTGTGCGTGATGCCGGTCATGGTCATCCGCCTCCTGGCGGCGAACGAAAGGGGCCCCGAGTCCGTCTTCCAGGCTACGCCGGGAGCGTCCCAGGGGTCCCGTACACACCGACAGCCCGCCGACGGGGGAAGATCGGCGGGCTGTCGTCTGTGCCGGGAGTGGCTAGTGGAAGGTGTGCTCTTCCTGCGGGAACGCACCGCCGACGACGTCGTCCGCGAAGGCCTTCGCGGCGTCGCCGAGCGTCCGGCGCAGGTCGGCGTACTGCTTGGTGAAGCGCGGCACCTTGCCGCCCGTGAGGCCCGCCATGTCCGTCCAGACGAGGACCTGGGCGTCCGTGTCGGGACCGGCGCCGATGCCGATCGTGGGGATGTGCAGGGAACGGGTGACCTCGGCGGCCAGCTCCGCGGGGACCAGTTCGAGGACGACCGCGAAGGCGCCGGCGTCCTGGGCGGCCTTGGCGTCGCGCAGCAGCCGGTGGGCGGCCTCGTCGCCGCGGCCCTGTACCCGGTAGCCCATGGTGTTCACGGACTGCGGGGTCAGGCCCAGGTGGGACATCACGGGGATGCCGGACTGGACGATCAGCTCGGTCTGCGGCAGCGAGCGCTCGCCGCCCTCCAGCTTGACCGCGCCGACGCCCGCCTCCTTGACCAGCCGGGTGGCGTTGCGCAGGGCCTGGACGGGCCCCTCCTGGTACGAACCGAACGGGAGGTCGCCGACGACGAGGGCGCGGCTGGTGCCCCGGACGACCGCCGCGGAGAGCAGGGTCATCTCGTCCATGGTGACCGGAACGGTGGTGTCGTAGCCGAGGTGGGTGTTGCCCATGGAGTCGCCGACGAGCATCACGGGGATACCGGCCTCGTCGAAGACGGAGGCGATCATCGCGTCGTAGGCGGTCAGCATGGGCCACTTCTCGCCGCGTTCCTTGGCGGCGGAGATGTCGTGGACCGTGATGCGGCGAGTGCCCTTGCCGCCGTACAGCGCCTTGCTGCTGTCGGTGGGCTTCTGGGCAGCCTGAAGCGTCATGGCTAACGGCTCCTTCGTCATCTCGAGGCACCCTGACGGCGTCCCCGGATCTGCTCCATGGTGGCACCTCGTGCCGCCGGGACGGAAGGGGAGGGGGCCGGTCGGGTGTCGGCCCGCTATTCGAGACGTTTTCGTATTGAAATGGGATATTCTGCGCCGATGGCCACACCGTCGGGTCGTGTCGCACCCTCTGTCCCCGAGACCGTCCACCGTCGACGCTGGGCGATCCTCACCGTCCTGACGTTCAGCATGCTCATCGTGGTGCTGGACAACTCGATCCTGAATGTGGCGGTCAAGACGATCGCCACCCCCGCGCCCACGGGCATCGGCGCCACCCAGAGCGAGCTGGAGTGGGCGATCAACGCCTACACGCTCGTCTTCGCCGGCCTCCTGTTCACCGCCGGCCTGGTCGGCGACCGGCTCGGGCGCAAGAACGTGCTGCTCCTCGGCGTCCTGGTCTTCGGCACGGGCTCCGCGCTCGCCGCCTTCTCCGGTACCCCCTCGGAACTCATCGTCTACCGGGCGATCATGGGTCTCGGCGCCGCCTTTGTGATGCCCGCCACGCTCGCCGTCCTGATGAACGTCTTCGAGCGCGACGAGCAGGCCCGGGCGATGGGGATCTGGACGGGCAGCGTGGGCGTCGCCATCGCCATCGGCCCGTTCACCGGCGGAGTGCTCCTGGAGCACTTCTGGTGGGGTTCGATCTTCCTGATCAACGTCCCCGTCGTGATCGTCGCGCTGGTCACGATGGCGATCCTGGTGCCCGACTCCAAGGACCCGAATCCCGGCCGTCTCGACCCCGTCGGTGTGCTGCTGTCCATCGTCGGTCTGGTGCTGCTGGTCTACGGCATCATCCGCGGCGGCGAGCTCGCCGACTTCACCACGGCCTCCGTGCTGCTCCCGGTGGTCGGCGGCCTCGTCGTGCTGGTCGGCTTCGTCCTGTACGAGAAGCGCATCGACCATCCCGCGCTGGACATCTCCTGCTTCGCCAAGCCGGCCTTCTCCGCGGCGATCGCCGCCATGGCACTGGTCTTCTTCGCCGTGATGGGCGTGACGTTCTTCTCCGCCTTCTATCTCCAGAGCATCCGCGGCTACAGCCCGCTGCACGCCGGCATGCTCGTCCTGCCGCTCGCCGTCGCCCAGGTGGTCTTCGCCCCCCGCGCCCGCCTCGTCGTCGACCGGTTCGGCGCCCGGCCCGTCTGTGCCGTCGGCATGGTGATGGTCGCGGCCGGACTCGCGGCCTTCGTGTTCTTCGACGCGTCCACGCCCCTGTGGGTCGTCGAGTTCATGCTGTTCGTCCAGGGCGTCGGAATGGCCCACATCATGCCGCCGGTCACCCTGTCGGTGATGCAGGCGCTGCCCCGCGAGAAGGCCGGCTCCGGCTCCGCGGTCAACAACACCTTCCGCCAGGTCGGCGGAGCGCTCGGCGTCGCCGTACTCGGCTCGCTGCTGTCCACGCGCTACCGCAGCGAGATCGAGGAGCATCTGCTGAGCGTTCCGGTGGACGCGCGCAGCGCGGCCGGGGAATCGATCGAGGCCACCCTCGGCGTGGCGGAGAAGATGGGCCCGGCGGGCAAGGCGCTCGTCGGCCCGGCGCAGGAAGCCTTCCTCGACGCCATGCATCTCACAGCGGCCTGTGCGGCGATCGTGGCCGTCGCCGGAGCGGTCGTCGTGGCGCTCTTCCTGCCGGGCAGGGCCCCGGCCAGGCCGGCGCCCGAGCCCGACGCGCTGCCCGAGCGGGAGGGCGCCGGACGCTGACCCGTGGCCCGGCGACGAACAGACGACAGCCGCGGCGAACCCGGCGATGAGCCGGGAGGCAAACGGCCGGCGCCGACGAACAGACGACAGCCGCGGCGACGCACCGGGCGGCCGGCGACGAACCGGTGGGCGAACGGGCGGTTGCGGCGGTGACGACGGTGAGAGGCGGTGCGGAGATGCCCGTGCAGGACGACCGGGCGCGCCCCGGCCGGGCGGCCCCCGGCCCCGCGCGCGCCGCGAGCCACGCCGAACCCCCCACCGCCGGCGGCCCCACGCCGGTGGTCCGCCGCGGCCGGCCGCGCAGCGAGGCTGCCGAACGGTCGATCGTCGAGGCCGTGATGAGCCTGCTGGAGGAGGGCCTGCCGCTCTCCGAACTCTCCGTCGACCGCATCGCCCGTACCGCCGGCGTCGGCAAGGCCACCGTCTACCGCCGCTGGGAGGGCAAGGAGGCGCTGTTCGTCGACGTCGTCCGCTCCATCGAGCCGGTGGACCCGCCGCTGCCAGGCACGTCGGTACGGGACGACCTGGTCGCGATGCTGGAGACCGTGCGCCGGCGCGGACTCGCCAAACGGGACTCGGCCCTGCTGCACAACGTCTTCGCCCAGATGCAGAGTTACCCCCGGCTCTGGGACATGTACCACCGCACCTCGCTGGCACCCCGGCGCCGCCAGATGGACGAAGTGCTGCGCCGGGGCGTCGAGATGGGCGAGATCCGCGACGACATCGACGTCGATCTGCTGGGCGACCTGTTCCTCGGCCCGATGCTCGTACGGACCGTGCTGCGGCCGGACGGGACACCGGGCGAGGGCAGCGCGGAACAGATAGTCGACGCGGTGCTCGCGGGGGTCCGCGGGCCCGTGTGACACGCCGCGCCGAGGAGTTGCCGGAAGTGTGCGTGTTCTGTCACAGCGCCCCAACCTGGCCCGATACCAGGAACCCCGCGTGCCCGGCTGTCGTCTCCGAAACAGTACGGCCGCCCCGGGGCGGCAGGGACAGTACCGTCATCGCCTAGTGTCGACGCCGAGGCTGGTGTGACGGCAAGGCAGTGAGGACAGCTCCATGGTGCAGGCGTACAAGACGGAGACCGGGAACGGCGGCCCGGGGGACCGGTTCACCTCATCCCGGGCCCGGCGCCTGCTGGAGCGCTGGCGGGGGGACAGCGGCATCTGGCGGCGCGGTCTTCTCCTCGCGTCCTGCGCCGTGGTGATCGCGCTGCTGATGATCCTGCACGCGCAGATGCCCAACAGGATCGGGAACCTCGGCAGTCTCGCGGAGACGTTTCTCCCGTGGCTGGGCGTCTTCATCCCGGTGATCCTCGTCGCCGCCGTGTGGCGGCGTTCGGCCACCGCGCTGATCGCGCTGCTGCTCCCGACCATCGTGTGGCTGAACCTCTTCGGCGGGCTGCTGACCGACAAGTCGGTCACCGGCGGCGATCTGACGGTCGCCACGCACAACGTGAACGCGGACAATCCGGACCCCGGGGGCACCGCCCAGGAGGTGGCCGCCTCGGGCGCGGACGTCGTCGCCCTCCAGGAACTGCCCCAGGGGCAGGTCTCCACCTACGAGGCAGCGCTCGCGGGGACGTACAAGTACCACTCGGTGCAGGGCACGGTCGGCCTGTGGAGCAAGTACCCCATGAGCGACACCGCGCCCGTCGACATCAACATGGGCTGGACGCGCGCGATGCGCTCCACCGTGCAGACCCCGCAGGGCGCGGTCGCGGTGTACGTGGCCCACATGCCCTCGGTACGGGTGAAACTGAACGCCGGCTTCACCGCCAACCAGCGTGACAACAGCGCCGACGCGCTCGGCGAGGCGATCGCCCGCGAGCCGGTCGCCAGGGTCGTGCTCCTCGGCGACCTCAACGGGACGATGAACGACCGCTCGCTGAAGGCCATCACCTCGCAGATGCGCTCCACCCAGGGCGCGGCGGGAGACGGCTTCGGCTTCAGCTGGCCGGCGTCGTTCCCGATGGCGCGGATCGACCAGATCATGGTGCGGGGGATCGACCCGGTCTCGTCGTGGACGCTGCCGAAGACGGACAGCGACCACCTGCCGATCGCGGCGCGGGTCACCTTCTGACCGCGGTCCGAGGGCCCGCAGGTCTCTTCGGGCCCTCGGACCGAAACCCGGCGTTCACTCCGGGGGAACCGGCGCGTGAGACCCTTTGTTCAGTAAAGGAACTTACGCGTTGTGAAAGGTCCACCCCCATGCCCCTGGCGCTGCTCGCGCTTGCCGTCTCCGCCTTCGGCATCGGCACCACAGAATTCGTCATGATGGGCCTGCTGCCCAACGTCGCCGACGACCTCGGCACGTCCGTCCCCACCGCGGGACATCTCGTCTCCGCGTACGCGATCGGCGTCGTCCTCGGCGCGCCCCTGCTCACCGCCCTCGGCTCACGCGTCCCGCGCAAGAAGATGCTCCTGCTCCTGATGGCGCTCTTCGTCGTCGGCAACCTCGCCTCCGCGCTCGCCCCCGGTTACGGCTGGCTGGTCGCGGGCCGGGTGCTCGCCGGGCTTCCGCACGGTGCGTTCTTCGGTGTCGGCGCTGTCGTCGCCGCGCGGCTGGTCGCCGACGGGCGGCAGGCGCGGGCCGTGGCCACGATGTTCCTCGGCCTCACCGTCGCCAACATCGTCGGCGTTCCCGCCGCCACCCTGCTCGGGCAGCACCTCGGCTGGCGCGCCACCTTCCTCGTGGTCACCGCGATCGGCCTGGTCGCCATGGTGGCGCTCGCCCGGCTCGTCCCGCTGATACCCATGGACGATCATCAGAGCCTCGGCCGGGAGATGCGCGCCCTCGGCAACCGCCAGGTGCTCCTCGGCCTGCTCACCGCCGTCTTCGGCTTCGCGGGCGTCTTCGCCGTCTACTCGTACCTGGCCTCGATGACCACCGAGGTCATGGGATTCGGGGAGTCCTCCGTCACCCTCGTCCTCGCGCTGTTCGGGATCGGCATGACGCTCGGCGCGCTCGCCGCGGGACCGCTCACCGACCGGGCGCTGCGCCCCACGCTGTACGGATCGCTCGCCGCACTCGCGATCGTGCTGGTCGCCTTCCGCTTCACCGTGCACCACCAGGCGGCCGCCCTCGTCACCGTCGTCGTCCTCGGCGCGGTCGGGTTCATGACCACGACCCCGCTGCAGATGCTGGTGATGAACAAGGCCAAGGACGCCCCGACGCTGGCCTCCGCCTCCAACCACTCCGCGTTCAACCTGGCCAACGCGGGCGGCGCCTGGCTCGGTGGCACGGCCATCGCGGCGGGCTGGGGCTGGACGTCCCCGATGCTGGTCGGCGCCGTGCTCGCGGTGGCCGGACTGGGCATCGCCGCCACCGCCGGACTGCTGGACCGTACGGCGAAGGGGAGCTCCCGCGTCATCGCCGCGGGAAGCCCCCCTCCGTCCGGACAGCGCGACGTCAGCCGGTCGTCTCGCGCCAGCGGTTCGTGATCGGCAGCCGCCGGTCCTTGCCGAAGCCCTTCGCCGAGATCTTGGTGCCCGGCGGGTACTGGCGTCGCTTGTACTCCGCCGTGTCCACCATCCGCAGCGTCTTCGCGACCAACTCCTCGTCGAAACCGGCCGCCACGATGGCGTCCTTGCCCTGGTCCCGGTCCACGTACATGGCGAGGATCCCGTCCAGCACGTCGTAGTCCGGCAGCGAGTCGGTGTCGACCTGTCCGGGCCGCAGCTCGGCACTCGGCGGCTTGCTGATCGAGGCCTCCGGGATCGGCGGCACCTGACCGCGCTCCTCGGCGGCGCGGTTGCGCCACCGCGCCAGCCGGAAGACGGTCGTCTTGTAGACGTCCTTGATCGGTCCGTACGCGCCGACCGAGTCGCCGTACAGCGTCGAATACCCCACCGCCAGCTCGGACTTGTTGCCCGGCGCGAGCACGATGTGGCCCTCCTGGTTGGACAGGGCCATCAGCATCGTGCCGCGCAGCCGTGACTGGAGGTTCTCCTCGGCGAGGCCGGTGAGGGTGAGCGAGCCCATGTACGCGTCGAACATCGGCTCGATCGACACCGTCCGGAAGTTGAGCCCCGTGCGGCGGGCCAGTTCGGCCGCGTCGCCTTTGGAGTGGTCCGAGGAGTACTTCGACGGCATCGAGACGCCGTACACGTTCTGCGCGCCGAGCGCGTCGCAGGCGATCGCGGCGACGAGCGCCGAGTCGATACCGCCCGACAGCCCGACCAGCACCGAACGGAACCCGTTCTTGGCGGCGTACGCGCGCAGGCCCACGACCAGCGCCGAGTACACCTCCTCGTCGTCTTCCAGGCGCTCGGCGTAGCCGCCCGGCACCTCCGCCTCGTACGCGGGCAGCGGCTCCTCGGAGATGACGACGTGGTCGATCCGCAACCCGTCGTCCACCACCCCCGACGGCACCTCGCCCGCGGCCGGCAGCTCCAGGTCGAGAACGACGCAGCCCTCCGAGAACTGCGGTGCACGCGCGACGACTTCACCCCGCGCGTCGACCACGATCGAGTCACCGTCGAAGACCAGCTCGTCCTGCCCGCCGATCATCGCGAGGTACGCCGTGGTGCAGCCGGCCTCCTGGGCGCGCTTGCGCACCAGTTCCAGGCGGGTGTCGTCCTTGTTCTGCTCGTACGGCGAGGCGTTGATGGACACCAGCAGCCCGGCGCCGGCGGAACGCGTGGCGGGCACCCGCCCGCCGTCCTGCCAGAGGTCCTCGCAGATCGCCAGCGCGACGTCGACGCCGTGCACCCGGATCAGCGGCATCGTGTCGCCGGGCATGAAGTAGCGGAACTCGTCGAAGACGCCGTAGTTGGGCAGATGGTGCTTGGCGAACGTCAGCACCACCTCGCCCCGGTGCAGCACGGCGGCGGCGTTCCGCGGCGCCCCCGCCGGCTGACCGTACTTCGGCTGGGCGTGCTCGGCGCGGTCGAGGAAGCCGAGGATCACGGGCAGTTCGCCGAAGCCCTCGTCGTCGAGCCGCACGGCGAGTGCCCGCACGGCGGCCCGGGAGGCTTCCACGAAGGACGACCGCAGGGCCAGGTCCTCCACGGGGTAGCCGGTCAGCACCATCTCGGGGAAGGCGACGAGGTGCGCCCCCTGCTCGGCGGAGTGCCGGGTCCAGTGCACGATCGCCTCGGCGTTACCGGTGAGGTCGCCGACGGTCGAGTCGATCTGATTCAGAGCGAGACGTAGTTGAGGCACGCGGCCCAGTGTAATCGTCTCTCTGACGCGATGTCCTGTGGGAGGACGACATGTGCCGTCGCGCGCGCGTGAGGTGCCACAACTGCCGTCGTGGGGCACCTATCGCACCCGTTCCCATGCCCGAACCGGCTTCTTCGGCGTGCCGCACCCGGAACGTTGATCACGACACCAGGCCCGGCCCCGGGGGCCGGCCGGCCGCCGCGCGTGGCAGGCTGGCGGGAAACGCACGTGCCGTCATGGGCAGGGGCGGGGAGAGGCGGGGCGCAGTGACGTTCGTACGGGTGGGCGGGGTGGCGCACCATGTGGTCGTCGAGGGCAGCGGCCCGGTCTGCGTCCTGAGCGCCGGCCTCGCCATGAGCTGGTTCGACTGGGACGCGGTCGTGCCCCTCCTCGCACCGCACCGCACGGTCGTCCGCTTCGACCGGCCGGGCCACGGGCTCAGCGCCCCCGCCACCGTGCCGCCCTCGGCCTCCGGTGAGGCCCACCGCATCGCGGGCCTGCTCGACGCGCTCGGGGCCGACGGGCCGGTGACGGTGGTGGGCCATTCGATCGCCGGCTTCCATGCCGAGGCCTTCGCCCGGCTCCACCCCGCCCGTACGGCGGCCGTCGTCCTCGTCGACTCCAGCGTCGAGGAGGGTGCGCGCCCGCCGGCCGCGCCCGCCGTCCGTGCCGCCGTCACCGGCGCGGTCGGCAGGGCGCTGGGAGCCCTCGGCGCACCGGCCGCCCTCGGCCCGCCGACCCGGCGCGCGGCCGTGCGTCTGTCCCGCACGGGCGGCGGCGACCCGGCACCCGCGGACCTCGTACGGCGCTGCTACGGCACCTCGCGCGTGCTGCGCGGTGCGCTGCTGGAGAACACCCACTACCGCGCGGTCGCCGCCGAACTCCTCGACCTGCGCGAGCGGTACGCACTGCCGGAGGTACCGGTCACCGTGCTCGCCGCCGACGCCGCGGGGAGCCGGTGGACGGCGCGGCAGCGGGCGTTCGCCGAACTGCTCGGCGCCCGGTTCCAGGAGGTCGCGGCCGGTCATCTGCTGATGCTCGACCGGCCGGACGCGGTGGCCGCGGCCGTACTGGGCACTGATCAGGAGGCCTCGGCATGGCACGGCTGACCCTGCGGATCACGGGCCGCGAGCTGCCCGGCAGCGTGTGCGGCGACTACCGCGACGTCCATGTGGGCATCCAACGCGGCCGTGAGCCGGACCAGTTGGTGCGGGCCGACGCGGCCGAGGCGGTGTTCGACATCCCGGTCGAGACGGTCGAGGCCGCCGACGGATCGGCCGACTTCCGTGGCCCCTGTGTCCAGGGGCGGCGCGGGGAGCGCTTCGTCTATCTGACCTGGGGCGAGCTTCCGGACGGCGGTGAGTTCTCGATGTTCCGCCGGGCGAAGGTCTTCCTCGCCGATCTGCCGCAGGGGGCGGCCGCCGGTGGCACGGCGGAGACCGTGCTGGGCCTGACGGACAGCTGCGGAATGCCGCTCTGCGCGGCGGCCCGCCCGCCCCGGATCACCTGGCGGCTGACGGGGGCGGACGGCCGCTGAGGCTCACCGGGACGGCGCGCGGTGACGCGTGGCGGGGGTACGGGCGCGGTTGGCGCCCGCGGTGACGCGTGACGCGTGGGTACGGGCGGCGGTTGCGGCCGGACCGGCCTGCCGCGGACCTGCTGCGGCCCGGCCGGTCGGAACCGGACCGGGCGGGCCCTTACCCGAATCGGCCCGAGGAGGATCCGTACCGAACCGGCCGGGAGGCGGGCCCTTACCCGAACCGGCCGGGAGGCGGATCCGTACCGAACCCGCCCGCGCAGCCGGCCCGTACGCGAATCCACTCGCGCGGCCGACCCGTACAGGACCCGCTCCCCGCGCATTGGGCGCTCAGGACCGGGCGTCCGCGCCCCGCTTGTGCAGCAGGTCCACCATCAGGGCGACCTCCGACTCCTGCGCGGCGACCATGCCCTCCGCGAGGTCCCGTTCCGCACCGACCGTGCACAGCTCCACACAGCCCTTGGCCATGGAGATCCCACCGTTGTGGTGGACGATCATCAGCTGGAGATACTCGATCTCGGCCTGCTTGCCCACGGCCTTGTCCAGCCGTTCCACTTCCGCCTTCGTCGCCATGCCCGGCATCAGCGAGCCGTCCTCGGCCTGATGACCGGAACCGCCGTGGCCGCCATGGCCACCCTTCGCGTCGCCGACCATCCAGGCCATCGGCTCGCTGTCCGGCGCGACCTTCGGGAGGCCCCACAGGTCCAGCCAGCCCAGCATCATGCCGCGCTGGTTGGCCTGGGTGTTGGCGATGTCGTACGCGAGCCGGCGGACCTCGTCGTCCTGCGTACCGTCGCGCACGATGAACGACATCTCCACCGCCTGCTGGTGATGGACCGCCATGTCGCGCGCGAACCCGGCGTCCGCCGAATTCGCCGTCGGCGCCGCGGCCGTGGCGGAGTCACCACCACCCGCGGAGGCCACCGTGGCGGCCCCCGCGAACAGCAGCGCCAGGACGACCGCCACGACGGCCGCCCAGTGCGTACGGGTCATACGGATCACTTGCCACCCAGACCGTTGGTGCACGCGGCGCCCGGCTCGGGCGTCTGCGGGCCCTGCACGTACTTGGTGAAGAACTGGCTCACGCGCTTGTCGCTCGCGCTGTCGACGGTGACCTGCTTGCCCCACGCGGAGATCATGATGGCGCCCGCCTGGTCCTTGACCGGGCTCATCATCGAGTACGGCGTCTTCTTCACCTTGTCGGCGAGCTTGCTCACCTCACCGGCCGGGGCCTTGTCGTTGTACGTCACCCACACGGCGCCGTGCTCCAGCGAGTGCACCGCGTTCACGTCGGGGACCGGCTCCGTGTAGACGTCGCCGTTGCAGTTCATCCAGACCTGGTTGTGGTCACCGCCGACCGGCGGCTTCATGGGGTAGCTGACGGCCTTGGTGACGTGGTTGCGCCCGAGCTTCTTGGCGTCCCAGGACTTCTCGCCGGCGACCGGCTCCTTCGCCTCGGCGACCTGCTGGTCCTTCTTCTCGGACTCCTTGTTGAGGACGAAGACGCCGAAGCCGACCAGGCCGGCCACGACGACACCGCTGATGGCGATCGTGATGATGCGCCCGCGGCGCTCGCGCGCCTGCTCGGCGCGGCGCATCTCCTCTATTCGGGCCCGGCGGTCGTTGGTGCGGGAAGCCATGATGTGTCGTCCTTCGTCAATGAAGTGATCGGCGGGGGCGGGGGAGATGCGGGACGACTCAGGTCCGCAGCACCTGAAGGACGTGCAGGCTCGGAGCGCGGGGCAGCGCGGTGGCATGGGGAGGCCGGGCCGTGCCGGCCGGGCGGTCCAGCCGCGGCAGCTGTTCCCCGGTGTCCAGCGGCGGGTCGAGCGGCGGGGCGGTGAGTACGGCGGGGCTGACCATGGGCAGCAGCCCGCAGGCGCCGTTGTCGTACGGGCACGAGTACGCGGCCACCGTCGTGTCCAACGCCGTGCCGTGGTGGTCGGCCGACGCGCTCGGGCAGATGAAGAGCGCGCCGAGCAGCGTCGCCACGGCACCCAGCAGTGCCACGGGACGCATGGTGCGCGTGAGCCGAGGGCCCCCCATGGCCGCGATCGTAGCGAGCGGGGCGGCGCGCCGGAACGGGGGCTCCGTTCCCGGCCCCCGCGACCGGCCGCTTCCGGCCTCCGTGGCGGCCCTTCGGGCGCGGTCGCGGCCCGCGGAACACGCCCATCACAGGTGAGAGGGGACTCAGGGTCGTCTCCCGGTGTGCCCTGACCCACAATGGGCTCAGCCCGGGTTCGCAACCTGCCTGAAACCCATGGGTGGGATGCTCGCGGTAGCAGGCGGCTTGACCAGCAAGGATTGGGTTGACATGGATAAGCAGCAGGAATTCGTGCTCCGTACGCTCGAGGAGCGCGACATCCGCTTCGTACGCCTGTGGTTCACCGACGTACTCGGCTTCCTGAAGTCGGTCGCGGTGGCCCCGGCCGAGCTGGAACAGGCCTTCGACGAAGGCATCGGCTTCGACGGCTCCGCGATCGAGGGCTTCGCGCGCGTCTACGAGTCCGACATGATCGCCAAGCCTGATCCGAGCACCTTCCAGATCCTGCCCTGGCGCGCGGAGGCCCCCGGGACCGCCAGGATGTTCTGCGACATCCTGATGCCCGACGGCTCCCCGTCCTTCGCGGACCCGCGCTTCGTCCTCAAGCGGATCCTCGCGCGGACCTCGGACCTCGGCTTCACCTTCTACACGCATCCCGAGATCGAGTTCTACCTGCTGAAGGACAAGCCGCTCGACGGGTCGCGCCCGGTGCCCGCGGACAACTCCGGCTACTTCGACCACACCCCCCAGAACGTCGGCATGGACTTCCGCCGACAGGCGATCACGATGCTCGAATCCATGGGCATCTCGGTCGAGTTCAGCCACCACGAGGGCGCGCCGGGCCAGCAGGAGATCGATCTGCGGTACGCGGACGCGCTCTCAACGGCGGACAACATCATGACCTTCCGGCTGGTCATGAAGCAGGTCGCGCTGGAGCAGGGCGTGCAGGCGACCTTCATGCCGAAGCCGTTCAGCGAATACCCGGGCTCGGGCATGCACACCCACCTCTCGCTCTTCGAGGGCGACCGGAACGCCTTCTACGAGTCGGGCTCCGAGTACCAGCTCTCCAAGGTCGGCCGGTCCTTCATCGCGGGCCTGCTCACGCACGCGGCGGAGATCTCGGCCGTCACCAACCAGTGGGTCAACTCCTACAAGCGCATCTGGGGCGGCTCCGCCCGCAGCGCGGGCGCGGGCGGCGAAGCGCCCTCGTACATCTGCTGGGGCCACAACAACCGCTCGGCCCTGATCCGCGTCCCGATGTACAAGCCGGGCAAGACGGGCTCGGCCCGCGTGGAGGTCCGCTCGATCGACTCCGGCGCGAACCCGTACCTGACGTACGCGGTGCTGCTGGCGGCGGGCCTGAAGGGCATCGAGGAGGGCTACGAACTCCCGGCCGGCGCGGACGACGACGTGTGGGCGCTCTCGGACGCGGAACGCCGCGCGATGGGCATCGAACCGCTGCCGCAGAATCTGGGCGAGGCGATCTCGCTGATGGAACGCAGCGAACTGGTGGCGGAGACGCTGGGGGAGCATGTGTTCGACTTCTTCCTGCGCAACAAGAAGCAGGAGTGGGAGGAGTACCGCAGCGAGGTCACGGCCTTCGAACTGCGGAAGAACCTGCCGGTGCTGTAGGTGCGGGGCGGTTTCCCGTCCGTGAGTCGGCTCCGGGCCGGTGGCGTGATGCCACCGGCCCGGAGCCGTTCCGTGTCCCACCCGACCGGCGATCTCGACCCGTCCGACCAGCGAGGACCATCCGTGCACACGACCATCAGCGCGTTCACGCTCGCGTACCGGAAGGAGAAGCCGTCCGCCGGGCGGCGCACGACGACCGGCCGGTAGGGCACCTCGCCCGGGTTCGGCGGGATGCGGGTCGTGTTTCCGGCGGGCCCGGACGTGCCGAACGCGATCGTCACGGAGGTGGGCAGCAGTCTGATCCCCACGGCCACCTTCGAGAACCGGGGCGTCCACACGGACGTCGTGTCGATGCCGACCCTGAACCGCGCGACGCTCCGCGTCGGCGACGGGCTCGTGCGGATGAGCCGGAACCGGTGGGCGCCGACGCACCGGGGGCGCTGCCTGCACATGCGGTATCTGGGTGACACGTACCGGCTCACGGCGATCGACCGCCGGGCGTACACGCTGTCCCGGCAGGCCGACGCCGAGGACCCCGGTGTCGTCGTCACGGTGCGGCAGTCGGGCCTCGGAAACGGCAGGAAGGTCACCGTGCAGGCGGCCGGGCGGGTGCTGCCCGCGGATGTCTCCCTGGCGGTGCTCTTCGCAGGAGTCGACCGGTCCGTCCTCACGCGGCGTGGCGCCGTGCGGGCCGGGATCTCGAGGGTCTTCCAGCTCTGGGCCGAGTCACAGGCCTGAGCACGGCTCTGCCGGCAGCGCTTCCCTCCTCCCGGATCCGGCGCCCGGGACCCCTCGGCGACCGGCCTTCTCCGCCACTCGAATGGCCCCATCGCGCCACCCCGTGAGCAGCCGTCCACGCTCCGTACCAGGAACGCCTGCACAGGGGCGACTTCTGCCCTCACCCGTACGGGCGACGCGTCGTGGGAGGTGCGGTGGCCCCATGGCGCCCTGCCCGCGGTGGAGTTGCAGCGGCGCTGGGCCCATGAGTCGGTAGGAGGCGTGTCCCAGCAGAGCTCACCCACCAGGAGGAGATATGGGCACCGTGCAGAACGGCCATTCGGCCGACAGGCTTTCCGTCGTCTTCGCCGTCCAGGTAACCGAGGGCTGTGAGGAAGGGTTTCTGGAGATGTACGACCAGATCCGGAAGTCCGTCGCCCGCACTCCCGGTCACATCATCGACCGTCTCGGAGAACCCGTGGAGGAGGGCTCCCGTCAGTGGGTCATCACCAGCGAGTGGGAGACCCCTGAGGCCTTCTTCGCCTGGCAGCAGAGCGACGAGCACCAGGAGATGGTGGCTCCGCTGCGCAAGTGGGTCGACTCGACCCAGTCGCTGCGCTTCCGCGTCGTCAAGGAGACCGCGGAGGTGAAGTCATGACGCCCACCCAAGGACCCGTCGCCGTGCTCGGACTCGGCACGATGGGCGCCGGCCTGGCCGGTCGCCTGCTCGACCAGGGCGTACAGGTGCGCGTGTGGAACCGCACCCCGGAGCGCGCCGAGCCGCTCACCAAGGCCGGTGCCGTCGCCGCGGCCCGGCCGATAGAAGCCGTCGAGGGCACGAGCGCGACGATATGCACCGTGGCCGACGGCGAGGCACTCGGCGCGGTGCTGCGGGGACCCGACGGGGTCCTGGCCCGGGGGTCCTACCCCGGAGCCATCATCTGTGCGAGCACCGTCTCCCCGGACGAGGTCGTCCGCCTCGCGGGCGACGAGCCCTCCGTGCTGGACGTCGGCATGCTGGGCAACCGCGACCACGCGCGCAGCGGCGACCTGCGGCTGTTCGTCGGCGGTGAGGAGCGGGTCTTCACCGCGGGCCGGCCGCTGCTCGACATGCTGGGCAAGGAGGTCGTCCACCTCGGCGCACTCGGCTCGGGCATGCGCATGAAGCTGCTCCTCAACCTGCTGATGGGCATCGAGGTCCAGGCGATGGCCGAGGCCGCCGAGCTGGCAGCCGTCTCCGGACTCGACCGGCAGCAGGTCCTCGCGACCATCGCGGGCAGCGGTTTCGCCTCGCCGGTCATGGCCTTCAAGTCCAAGCGCCTGGCCGCCGGGCGCTACGACAAGCCGGACTTCCGGCTGCGTCTGATGGCCAAGGACCTCACGCTCGCCACCGAGCAGGCCGCGGCCGCCGGGCTGCACCTGCCGCTCACCGCCGCTGCCGCGGAGACCCATCTCCGCGCCACCGAGCAGGGCCTCGGCGACGAGGACTGCGCCGCGGTGACCCGTGCGATCGTGCCGGACACGGGAGTCGGCGCATGATCATCGACATCCACGGGCACCTGTCCCCGCCCGAAGCCGCGCAGCGCTTCCCGATGCCTCCCGCCCTGACCGACGTCGACGGCATGCTCGCCGCCCGCGCCGAGGCCGGGATCGACCTCACCATCATCGGCAGCCCCGTCGGGGCCGGCGCGATGGCACGGGTCCCGGGCGTCGACAACTACGCCCAGCCGAGGGACCGGCTGCGCAGCTTCCACGCCTGGATGTCGGGTTTGATCGCCTCGTTCCCGGACCAGTTGCGCGGATACGTGTACGCCAACCCGTTCGGCGACGACGACCATCTGGAGGGTGTCAGGGAGACGCTGGCGGACCCCGCCTTCGTCGGCCTGATCACCACCTCCAGCGTCCACGGCGAGCTGCTCGGCTCGCCCCGGGCCGACTCCTTCTTTGCGCTGGCCGCGGAGGCGGGAGTGCCGGTCATGGTGCACGCCCCGGCCGAACCCATCGGCACGGAGCACGTCCAGAACATGGGCTTCGTCGAGCAGATCGGCCGCTTCGGCGACCTGACCGTGGGCATGGCGATGCTGGCCTTCGCCGGGTGGCTGGAGAAGTACCCGGATCTGCGGCTCATCGGCGCCACCGGCGGCGGCGCGATGGCGCTGCTGACGGATCGTCTCCAGACGGCGGCGCGGCCCCGGCACTGGGGCCCGCCCGCCGGGGCGCCGGGCGGAAAGCCGGCCGCGGCCGGCGGACCGCCCATGGAGCCCGCCGTCGCGCCCGCCGCCGACCCGGGCGCTGCCCTCCAGCGGATGTACGTCGACACCAGTCCTCTCAGCGCGGCGCACCTGAGCCTCAACGCGGAGGTCCTGGGGCCCGAACGGATGCTGTTCGGTACCGACTCGCCGCCGATGGCGATGCCGCTGACGGAGTGGGTCCGCATGATCGAGAAGCTGCCGGTCGACAAAGCGGCCCAGCAGCGCATCCTCGGCGGCAACGCCGAGGCCCTCTTCGACCTCAGGAGTCGTCCGTGACCACCACGCAAGACCCCGCCGCCGCAGCCGAGCGGTGCACTCCCGAGTTCCGGCGGAACCCGCACCCGGTCTATGAACATCTGCGGGACAACCAGCCCGTCTGTCCGATGAAGCCGCCGCACGGCATCGACACGTACCTCATCACGCGGTACGAGGACGCCCGGGCCGCTCTGTCGGATCCGCGGCTGAGCAAGGACATGTACGGCGCCATGGACGCGTACCGGAGAATCTTCGGCGACTCGTCGGTGGCGCTGGACGACCACATGCTCAACGCCGACGCGCCCAAGCACACCCGGCTGCGCAAGCTGGTCAACTCGGGGTTCACCCCCCGCCGTGTGGAGGCGCTGCGGCCGAAGATCCAGGCCATCACCGACATGCTGCTGGACGCGTGCCCGAAGCGGGAGGCGTTCGACCTGCTTCCCGCCTTCGCGTTCCCGCTGCCCATCACGGTGATCTGCGAACTTCTCGGTGTACCGGAGGACGAGCGGTCGGACGTCCAGACCTGGTCCACGACCGTGGCCCAGACCGGCTTCAGCGAGGAGTCCAAGCGCGCGCAGCAGCAGGCGGAGGAGAACCTTCACCGCTACTTCTCGGACCTCATCGCGCGCAAGCGCAGCCACCCCGAGGAGGACCTGCTCAGTGCCCTCACCGAGGCGCGGGACAAGGACGGCGGCCTCACCGAGAACGAGCTCGTCTCCACGGCGTTCCTGCTGATGTTCGCGGGTCACAAGACGACCGCGTACCTCATCGGCAACGCGGTCCAGCATCTTCTCTCCCACCCCGCACAGCTGCGCGCCGTGCAGGACGACCCGGAGCTCATGGGCCGGGCGGTGGAGGAAGTGCTGCGCTACGACGGCTCGGTGGAGAGCGCGACGTTCCGCTTCGCCACCGAGGACGTGGAGATGTCGGGGACGCGGATCCCGAAGGGGTCGCTCGTGCAGATCGCGATCACCTCGGCCAACCGCGACCCGCGGAAGTTCGACGCCCCGGACGAGTTCGACGTGTCCCGGCCCGGGAACGCGCAGAACGCCCACCTGGGGTTCGGCAACGGCAGCCACTACTGCCTCGGAGCGCCGCTGGCCCGGATGGAGACGCAGATGGCCCTCACGAGCCTGCTCGGCCGTTTCCCGCGGCTGGCCTTCGCCGACCCGGCGCAGGAGCCGGCCTGGCTCCAGGTTCCGTTTCCGGCCTTCCGCGGCCTCTCGGCACTGCCGGTCGTGCTGGAGCCGTAGCGGTCACCACGGCGCCGCCGTCCGCTGTCCCGGCCCACGGGCCGCTTTCGGGACAGCGGACGGCGGCGTTCACTCTTCCCGGGTGACGCGTCGGCCCTTGCCGGTGCGCTCCCGAGGAGCACACTGACGTCATGGCCCTCCCCAGAACGCACCACTGCCCGGCCTGCTCGGACACTGCGGCGCAGGAACCGGTCCTCCATGAAGACCTCGTCGTCGGCGCGCCACTGTCGATGGAGGACCTCACCGACGCACAGCGCCTCCACCGCTTCGCGCTCAAATACGCCCACGACGGCTGCCACGTCACGGAAGTGCGCCGGGTCCCGCACGACAACCTGAGCGGCTACGCCTGGTCGGTGCGCTTCACCGCGGGACCCTGACCGGCCTCACCGGTCCCGCTCGTTGTTGATCCGCGCTGTCTGTTCCGCGGGTCGGTGTGGGTCCACGGCCAGGGCCTGCGCGGCCGCTGCCGCCCGGTTGCGGCCGCGCCTTCCTCGGCGACCGGCGTGGCGCCCACCAGGGCAGATCCTGTCCTGGTGGGGCGCTCCGACCCTGTCGGGATGCGAACCCGGCGGTGTGCGGTGACCCTGGAAGAGCGGGGGGCAACGCGGCGAAAGGGATGACCCATGTCCGTGATGGACAAGCTCAAGCAGATGCTCAAGGGCCACGAGGACCAGACCGGCAAGGGTGTGGACAAGGCCGGTGACATGGTCGACGACAAGACCCAGGGCAAGTACAGCGGTCATGTCGACACGGCGCAGGACCGGATGAAGGACCAGTTCCGCTCCGACCGTGACCAGGGCGGTCCGCCTCGGACCTGACCGCAGGCGGACCAGTTCCGCTCCGACCGTGACCAGGGCGGTCCGCCTCGGACCTGACCGCAGGCCGGTCCTCCTCCACGTCACTCACGGCCGGACGGCCCGGCGCTCAGCGCCGGAGCCGCCCGGCCGTCGGCACGCCAGCAGGGACAGTCCGGCCGTCGGCACGCCAGCAGGGACAGTCCGGCCGTCGGCACGCCAGCAGGGACAGTCCGGCCGTCGGCACGCAAGCAGGGCAGTCGGCATGCAGGGCGTCGGCGGCGCGAGGGCCCCTCAGCGCTCCGAGAGCGGCGCCGGTGCCTCCTGGACCACCCAGCCGTTGCCGTCCGGGTCCCTGAAGAACATGAACGCGTTCCACGTTTCCCCGCGGCCCTCCTCCCAGGAGCCGCTCGCGCCGACGTGCTGCACATTGCTCACCTCGACGCCCCGATCCAGCAGTTCCGCGTGCGCCTGGTAGATGTCGGTCACGCACAGCTGGAGCCCCTGGACCGAGCCGGGTGCCATGTCGTGCTGGCCCGGGGCCGGCGGGAGGCCGCTGGAGAGGGCGATCGAGCAGCGGGAACCCGGCGGGGTCAGCTGGACGATCCGCATGCCCGGGCCGATCTCGGTGTCGGTGTCGACCGAGAAACCGCAGGTGTCCTCGTAGAAGGCCCGGGACCGGTCCAGGTCCGCGACCGGGAGGATGACGACTTCGAGTGTCCATTCCATCGGTGCCGTTCCCTTCACTGGGTGAACTGCCACCGCGTCTGGCCATAGGGGCTCTTGGCGAACCCGAAGGCCGTACGCGGCTCCACACGGAAGACCAGGGCTGTCCCGCCGTCGCCCACGAAGGCGCCGTCATGGACCTCGAAGGTCCAGTCCGCACCGTACTTCTCGACATACGCACCGGCGAGCGCACGCAGCCGCGCCTCGTCGCTCACGGTGGCCGCGGTGCCCTCCAGCACCAGGTCGTAGCCCTCGTTCAGGGCGTTCGCGCCGGTGGTGAGGACCACTTCCCGATTCTCCCGGAGGTTCTTGGCCTTGCGCTCGTCGGGACCGGTGCAGAAGTGCAGTCCGCCGTCGTGCCACACCGCGATCAGCGGGGTGACGTGCGGACGGCCGTCCGGGCGTACGGTCGACAGCCAGAAGACCTCCGCGGTCCTCAGGCGGTCGACGGCCTCCGACCAGTCCGAGGCGGTGGACTTCTCCTCGCTGTAGCGGGCGTCGAGTTCGGTCACGGGGCTCTTGGCAACCATGGCGCGGTCCTCTCGGGTCGGATGCGTGTCAGCCCTACGGGCTCACGCACTGATGACGGCCCGCCCAGTGGTGGAGGGCCGACGCAGTGGTGACTGCGAGCCGCGCCCGTTCTCATCGGTCGGGCGCGTCGGGCGCGTCGGGCGCGTCGGTTAGGTCAGGTGCGTCAGGTGGGTCGGGCGGCTGGACGGGCCCTCGACGGGTCCCCCGCGGCCCCCGGCGGCTACGCTCGAATCCGGACCTTGATCGGATGCTCGACAGCTCTTACGCACGACAGGAGACCGCGGGATGACGGTGCCGGGGCGCAGAAGCAGTACGTTCACCCGACTGCTGCGGCACGGCTTCACCGACCCCGGCCAGGCCGAGCGGTTCCTCGAACTCCCCGACATGGCATCCGTACGGACCGACCCCGTGCTCCTGGAAGCGCTCGGCGCGGTCGCCGACCCCGACCTGGCACTGCGCAGCCTCGTACGGCTGGTGGAGGGACAGGAACCGCCCGACCGCCGGGTCCTGCTCGACACCCTGGTCAGCGCGAAGCCCCTGCGCGACCGGCTGCTCGGGGTGCTGGGCGCGTCCGAGGCGCTCGGCGACCACCTGGCCCGGCACCCGGACGACTGGCGGGCGCTGGCCACGTACGAGTCGGCGGACCTGCACCCGGGCGTCGAGGAGTTCGAGCGGTGTCTCGCCGCCGCGGCCGACCCGGTGACGCTGCGGGTCGCCTACCGGCGCTGTCTGCTGTCCATCGCGGCCCGTGACGTGTGCGGGACGACCGATGTCGCGCAGACCGCCGCCGAACTGGCCGACCTCGCCACCGCCACCCTGCGCGCCGCGCTCGCCATCGCCCGCAGCGCCGCCCCCGCCGACGCGGCCCAGTGCCGCCTCGCCGTCATCGCGATGGGCAAGTGCGGCGGCCACGAGCTCAATTACGTCTCCGACGTGGACGTGATCTTCGTGGGGGAGCCGGCCGACGGCGCCGACGAGAGCAAGGCGATGCAAGCCGCGACCCGGCTGGCCTCCCACCTCATGCGGATCTGCTCCGAGACCACCGTCGAGGGCACGATCTGGCCGGTGGACGCCAATCTGCGCCCCGAGGGCCGCAACGGGCCCCTGGTGCGGACCCTGTCCAGCCATCTCGCGTACTACCAGCGCTGGGCCAAGACGTGGGAGTTCCAGGCGCTGCTCAAGGCCCGGCCCGTCGCCGGTGATCCGTCCCTCGGGGAGGACTACATCGAGGCCGTCTCGCCGCTGGTGTGGCAGGCCGCGGAACGGGAGAACTTCGTCCCCGACGTGCAGAAGATGCGCCGCCGGGTCGTCGACAACATCCCGGTCGCCGAGGTGGAGCGCGAGCTCAAGCTCGGCCCCGGCGGACTGCGGGACGTCGAGTTCGCCGTGCAGTTGCTCCAGTTGGTGCACGGGCGCAGCGACGCCACCCTGCACAGCGGCAGCACCCTGGAGGCCCTTCAGGCGCTGGCGGCGGGGGGATACGTCGGCCGGGTGGACGCGGCGCAGCTGGACGAGGCGTACCGCTTCCTGCGCGCCATGGAGCACCGGATCCAGCTGTACCGGTTGCGGCGTACGCATCTGGTGCCCGATCAGGAGGCCGATCTGCGGCGCCTGGGGCGTTCGCTGGGGATGCGCACCGACCCGGTCGCCGAGCTCAACAAGGAGTGGCGGCGGCACGCCTCGGTCGTGCGCCGGCTGCACGAGAAGATCTTCTACCGGCCCCTGCTCGACGCCGTCGCCCAGCTCACCCCCGGCGAGACCCGGCTCAGCCCGAAGGCGGCGGGGCAGCGGCTGGAGGCGCTCGGCTACGGGGACCCGGCCGCAGCGCTGCGGCATCTGGAAGCCCTCGCCTCCGGAGTCACCCGCAAGGCGGCGATCCAGCGGACCCTGCTGCCGGTCCTGCTGGGCTGGTTCGCCGACTCGGCCGACCCGGACGCGGGGCTGCTGAACTTCCGCAAGGTGTCCGACGCGCTCGGCAAGACGCCCTGGTACCTACGGCTGCTGCGGGACGAGGGGGCGGCGGCGGAGAATCTGGCGCGTGTGCTCTCCGCCGGACGGCTCGCGCCCGACCTGCTGCTGCGGGCGCCGGAGGCGGTCGCCATCCTCGGTGACCCGGAGGGCCTGAAGCCGCGCGGGCGCGACCATCTGGAACAGGAGATCCTGGCGGCCGTCGGGCGTGCGGACACCGCGGAGGGCGCGGTCGCCGCGGCCCGCGGTGTCCGACGGAGGGAGCTGTTCCGCACCACGGCCGCCGACCTCATCGCCTCGTACGGCACCGAGGACAGCCCCGCCGAGACGGACACAGGTGCGCTGGCCGACCAGATCGGGGGCGCCGTCACCGACCTGAACGCGGCGACGATCGCCGGCGCGCTCCGGGCGGCCGTACGACAGAAGTGGGGCGACGAACTGCCCACCCGGTTCGCGGTCATCGGCATGGGGCGCTTCGGCGGGCACGAGATGAGTTACGGCTCCGACGCCGATCTGCTCTTCGTGCACGAACCCCGCGAGGGCGTGGACGAGCAGGAAGCCGCCCGGGCCGCGAACGCCGTGGTCTCGGAGATCCGGCGGCTCCTCCAACTGCCCACGGCCGACCCGCCGTTGCTGATCGACGCGGATCTGCGCCCGGAAGGCAAGAGCGGGCCGATGGTCCGCACGCTGGGCTCCTACGACGCGTACTACCGCCGGTGGGCGCTGGTGTGGGAGAGCCAGGCGCTGCTGCGGGCCGAGCCGATGGCGGGCGACCGGGAGCTCGGCGCCCGCTTCATCGAGCTGGTCGACCCGCTGCGCTACCCGGCGGAGGGCCTCGGGGACGACGCGGTACGCGAGATCCGCCGGCTGAAGGCGCGGATGGAGTCCGAACGGCTGCCGAGGGGCGCGGACCCCACGCTGCACACGAAGCTCGGGCGCGGCGGTCTGAGCGATGTCGAATGGACGGTCCAGCTGTTGCAGATGCAGCACGGCTGGGCGGAGCCGGGGCTGCGGACGACCCGCACCCGCGAGGCGCTGGCCGCGGCGCACGCGGCGGGCCTGATCGGCACGGAGGACGCGCAGATCCTCGACGAGGCCTGGGTCCTCGCGGCCCGCGTCCGCAACGCCGTGATGCTGGTCCGCGGCCGCGCCGGCGACACCTTCCCCTCGGAGAGCCGCGAGCTGGCTGCCGTGGGCCGGTACTTGGGCTACGGCCCGGGGCACGTGGGCGACATGCTCGACGACTACCGGCGGATCACACGACGGGCGCGCGCGGTCGTGGAGGTGCTGTTCTACGGCGCGTGAGCGGTTGCGGCGGCCCGCCGTCGCGGCTGCGGTGCCGGGTCCCGCGACGGGCCGGGCCCTGGTCCCGCGTGCGGCTGGGGCGCCGGCACCGCGTGCGGCTGTGCAGGCGGGACCCGCCGACCCGCGACCGGCCCGGTCAGGCCCGGGCGGGGAGGAGGCTCTTGCGGCTGCCGCTCTCCGGCAGGCGGGGCAGCCGGTGCGGCGCCGCGCCGAACCAGACGTACGAGAGCGCGAAGCCGAAGACCAGACAGATCATGCCGCCGACCGCGTCCAGCCAGAAGTGGTTCGCCGTCGCGACGATGACGACGAGTGTCGCCGTCGGGTACAGCAGGCCCAGGATCCGTGCCCACGGGGCCGTTGCCACCGCGCAGATGATGAGGCCGCACCACAGCGACCAGCCGATGTGCATCGACGGCATCGCGGCGTACTGGTTCGACATGTTCTTCAGGTTGCCCGAGGCCATCGAGCCCCAGGTGTGATGGACCAGCACGGTGTCCACGAAGTCCTGGTTGCCCATCAACCGAGGGGGTGCGAGCGGATACAGGTAGTAACCGACCAGGGCCACACCCGTCGTCGCGAACAGGGCGAGGCGGGCGGCCGCGTACCGCCCCGGATGCCATCGGTACAGCCACACGAGCACACCGATCGTCACGATGAAGTGCAGCGTCGCGTAGTAGTAGTTCATCGAGACGATCAGCCATGTCACCGAATTCACGGCATGGTTGACCGACTGCTCGACCGCTATGCCGAGTGTCTGCTCGACGCGCCAGATCCAGTCGGCGTTGTGCAGGGCCTGCGTCTTCTGTTCCGGCACGGCGTTGCGGATCAGCGAGTACGTCCAGTAACTGACCGCGATCAGCAGGACTTCGAACCAGATCCGGGGCCGGCGCGGCGACCGGAGAGTCTGCAGCCGGGTACGCCGGACATGCGGCGTTTCGGCGACCTCGTCCGTCATGGGTGACGGGGCGGCCGTCCGGCCTTCCAAACTCTTCACGGTCGTTTCACCCATGGGACGAGAGTCTGCCAGATGCGCGCCCACCGACCGATCATCCCTCGGTCTGGTTCCCCTCGCACCCGGTCCGACTCAGGGAGGAGTCAGCCCCGGAGCGCGGCTCCGGGTCCCGACGCCGTAGACCCGCGAACCACCAGCTCAGGCATGAAGATGAACTCGCTGTGCGGTGCGGGGGTGCCCCCGATCTCCTCCAGCAGGGTCCGGACGGCCGCCTGTCCCATGGCCTGCACGGGCTGCCGGATCGTGGTCAGCGGCGGATCCGTGAACGCTATGAGCGGGGAGTCGTCGAAACCCACCACCGAGACGTCGCGCGGCACCTCCAGGCCCAGCCCGCGGGCGGCCCGGATCGCGCCGAGCGCCATCATGTCGCTCGCGCACACCACGGCGGTGCACCCCTCCCCGATCAGGGCGCCGGCCGCGGCCTGACCGCCTTCGAGGGTGTAGAGCGAGTGCTGGATGAGCTCTTCCGATTCCTCGGGGGCGAGCCCGAGTTGGATTTCCATGGCCTGCTGGAAACCCTCGATCTTCCGCAGCACGGGAACGAACCGCTTCGGGCCGACCGCCAGGCCGATCCGGGTGTGGCCGAGCGAGGCGAGGTGGGTCACGGCCAGCTGCATCGCCGCCCGGTCGTCCGGCGAGACGAAGGGAGCCTTCACCCTGGGCGAGAAGCCGCCCAGAAGGACATAGGGCACACCCTGTCCGCGCAACTGGTCGTAGCGCTGCATGTCCGCGGTCGTGTCCGCGTGCAGTCCCGAGACGAAGATGATGCCGGACACGCCCCGGTCGACCAGCATCTCGGTGAGCTCGTCCTCGGTGGAGCCGCCCGGTGTCTGGGTGGCCAGGACGGGGGTGTACCCCTGCCGGGTCAGGGCCTGGCCGATGACCTGGGCAAGGGCCGGGAAGATCGGGTTGTCGAGCTCGGGGGTTATCAGACCGACCAGTCCGGCGCTGCGCTGGCGCAGACGCACCGGGCGCTCGTATCCGAGCACGTCGAGCGCGGCGAGTACGGATTCGCGGGTGGCCGCGGCCACACCGGGCTTGCCGTTGAGCACGCGGCTGACTGTGGCTTCGCTGACCCCCGCCTGGGCTGCGATGTCGGCAAGCCGTGCGGTCACAGGATTGGACTGTACCGGGCGCACGTCAGATTGCCCACCACGCACAGGAATCAGCCGGAATACGGGCTGTGTCGTCCGGCTGCTCCATGGCGTCGGAGGAGATCAGCAGCCGTCCCGGCGTGGGGAGTTCGACCGCCGACGCGGTGGTGTTGAGGGTGCAGACCAGGCCGTTTCGGGCCAGTACGAGCACCCCGTCGGGACCCGGCAGCCACCGCATCGGGCCGCCCGGCAGCTGACGGCGCAGGGCGAGGGCCGAGCGGTAGAGCTCCAGCGTCGACTGCGGGTCGCCGGCCTGGGAAGCCACCGAGAGTGCGCCCCACTCGGCGGGCTGCGGGAGCCAGCTGCCGCCTACGCCGAAACCGTACGACGGCCCCTCCGCGGTCCACGGGATCGGCACCCGGCAGCCGTCACGGAAGCCGTCCTGCCCGGCCGCGCGGAAGAACGCCGGGTCCTGCCGCACCTCGCTCGGCAGGTCGGTGACCTCGGGGAGTCCGAGCTCCTCGCCCTGGTAGATGTACGTCGAGCCGGGCAGCGCGAGCATCAGCAGCGCCGCCGCGCGGGCGCGGCGCAGTCCCTGGACGCCGCCGCCGTAGCGGGTGGGGTGGCGGACCACGTCGTGGTTGGAGAGCACCCAGGTGGTGGGCGCTCCGACCGACGCGGTGGCGGCCAGCGACTCGTCGATCACGCTGCGCATCGCCGCCGGCTCCCACGGGCACCGCAGGAACTGGAAGTTGAAGGCCTGGTGCAGCTCGTCGGGGCGGACGTACAGCGCCAGCCGGTCCGGGCTGGGCGCCCAGGCCTCGGCGACCCCGATCCGCTCGCCCGGGTAGGAGTCGAGCAGTCTGCGCCAGCCGCGGTGGATCTCGTGGACCCCGTCCTGGTCGAAGAACGGCAGTGTCTGCGAGCCGATCAGGCTGGCCTGTTCCCCGTGGCCGATGTCCGGCATCCCGGCGGCCTTGACCATGCCGTGGGCGACGTCGATGCGGAAGCCGTCCACACCGAGGTCCAGCCAGAAGCGCAGGACCGAGTCGAACTCCTCGTGCACCTCCTGGTTGTCCCAGTTGAGGTCGGGCTGCTCGGGCGCGAAGAGGTGCAGGTACCAGGCGCCGTCGGGGGTGCGGGTCCAGGCCGGGCCGCCGAAGACGGACTCCCAGTCGTTCGGCGGCAGCTCGCCGTGCGCGCCCCTGCCGGGCCGGAAGTGGTAGCGCCGGCGGGGGCCCTCCCGGTCGGGGTCGGCGAGCGCGGCCGAAAACCACGGGTGCTGGTCCGAGGTGTGGTTCGGGACGACGTCCACGATCACCCGCAGACCCAGCTCGTGGGCGGTGCGCACCAGATCGTCGGCGTCGGCGAGATCGCCGAAGAGCGGGTCGACGGCCCGGTAGTCGGCGACGTCGTAGCCGCCGTCGGCCTGGGGGGAGGCATAGAAGGGGGTGAGCCACACGGCGTCGACGCCCAGCTCGGCCAGGTACGGCAGGCGCTCGGTGGCGCCGCGCAGATCGCCGATGCCGTCGCCGTCGCTGTCGGCGAAGGAACGGACGTACACCTGGTAGATGACGGCATCGCGCCACCAGTCGCGGCCCTCGCTGGAAGAGCTTGCAGGGCTCTGTCCCTCGGCTGCCGTCGGCGCGGGCAGGCCGACTGCGGGAGCGAGTTCGTGGGTCATGAGTGGGTCCCTCTCGTACGGTCCGGAGGCGGGGGGACGTACAACCAACGAGGTCAACGTGGGTGTCGGGCGCTTGGTGACGTGGTCGGGGACCAAAATATCAGCTCTGCAAGATCTTGCGAAAGTGATTGCGGGGGCGCGCGGAAGCGGTCGGGGCGGCCACCGTCAAGCGATGCAACGGCAACTCTCCGGACACGTGGATGTAACGATCCTCCACCCTTGCAGAAAATTGCCGCAAGGTCTTTCCGCTTCCTTTCATCCTTGTTACGTTCCTGCCGAACCCGGCGCCGCGAGGGAGCGGTCGGCGGGAGGCCCCCGGCCTCCGCCATCTCGGGCATCTCTGAAGGAGTTCACATGCGGCGTGGCATAGCGGCCACCGCGCTGGTAGCGGCACTGGCACTGGCAGCGACGGCGTGCGGCGGGGACGACAGCGGCGACAAGGCCGGCGGCCCGGTCACCCTGACCTGGTGGGACACGTCCAACGCGACGAACGAGGCGCCGACGTACAAGGCGATGATCGCCGAGTTCGAGAAGGCCAACAAGGACATCAAGGTCAAGTACGTCAACGTCCCGTTCGACCAGGCGCAGAACAAGTTCCAGACCGCGGCCGGCAGCAAGGGCGCGCCGGACATCGTCCGCGCCGAGGTCGGCTGGACCGCCTCCTGGGCCAAGTCGCAGTTCCTCGCCCCCCTCGACGGAACGGACGCCCTCAAGAACACCGAGGACATCACTCCCTCGCTCCTCAAGCAGGCCCAGTACGAAGGAAAGACCTACGGCGCCCCCTTCGTCACCGACTCCCTCGGCCTGATGTGGAACAAGGAGATCCTGAAGAAGGCCGGCTACGACAAGGCGCCCGCCACCTGGGACGAGGTCAAGGCCGTCGCCAAGGCGGTCAAGGAGAAGGTCAAGGTCGACGGCTTCACGCTGCGCGCCGACGCCTACTTCGAGCTGCCCTTCCTCTTCGGCGAGGGCACCGACATGGTCGACGCCGAGGCCAAGAAGATCACGATCAACTCGCCCGAGGCCGTCAGGGCCGTGGACGCGAGCAAGGACCTCCTCAAGTCTCCGGGCGTCTCCAAGCTCGACGTGACCGCCGACTCGTACGCCCACATGATGGACGCGTTCAACACCGGCAAGGTCGCGATGATCCTCCAGGGTCCCTGGGAGCTCACCAACATCTACAAGGGTGCCGCGTTCAAGGACAAGGCGAACCTCGGCATCTCCGGCGTCCCGGCCGGCACCACCGGCAAAGCCGGCGCCCCGACCGGCGGCCACAACCTCTCCGTGTACGCCGGCTCCGACAAGGCGCACCAGGCCGCGGCCCAGAAGTTCGTCGGCTTCATGACCTCGGGCGAGACCCAGGCCAAGATCGCGCTGAAGAACGGCACGCTGCCGACCCGTACCTCCGCCTACACCGCCGAGGTCAAGGCCACCCCGGGCATCACCGAGTTCCAGGCGATCCTCGCCGGCTCCGCCCGCCCGCGTCCCGAACTGCCCGAGTACAGCTCGCTCTTCGCCGACCTGGGCACCAACCTCACGGCGATCCTGCAGGGCAAGGTGAGCACGCAGAAGGGTCTCGACACCACCGCCGAGTCCTACAAGAAGCTGCTCAAGGACTTCTCCTAAGGCCGTCGGCCGTCCGGACCGGCCCCCGGCAGGGGGCGGGGCCGGACGGCCGCCTGTCGTGGTGCGGCCCGGACGGGGCCGTGCCACCACGCCGTACACCCTGCTGAGAATCTGTCGTAAAGGTGTCGAAGATGACCGTCGCCGTCGAGGGCGGAAGCGATAAGACCCGGCGTGGCGCTGGGCAGCGTCCCGGGCCGATCAGCCGTATCAGGCAGTCGTACAACCGGAACTGGTACGCCTGGGCCATGGTCGCCCCCGTGGTGGCGGTCATCGGCGTCCTGGTGCTCTACCCCCTGGCCCGCGGCATCTATCTGTCGCTGACCGATGCCAACAGCCAGAACGTCGGCCGGACCATCGGCGTCAACGAGATCCCCGACAGCTTCTCGTGGGTGGGCCTCGACAACTACACGGAGATCCTCTCCGGCGGCGACCACCAGTTCTGGCCCCACTTCACCTGGACGATCGTCTGGACCGTCGTCTGTGTGGCCCTGCACTACGGCATCGGCATGGGGCTCGCCCTGATGCTGAACCGCAAGCTCCGCGGCCGCACCTTCTACCGCATGGTCCTGATCCTGCCGTGGGCCGTGCCCACCTTCGTCACCGTCTTCGCCTGGCGGCTGATCCTCGCCGACGACGGCGGCGTCCTCAACATGGTGCTGGAGTGGGCGCATCTGCCCACCCCGGCGTGGCTGAGCGACCCGTTCTGGCAGAAGACCGCCGCCATCATGGTCAACACCTGGGTCGGCGTCCCCTTCATGATGGTCTCGCTGCTGGGCGGTCTGCAGTCGATCCCGCCCGAGCTCTACGAGGCCGCCGAGGTCGACGGGGCCACCCCCTGGCAGCGGTTCCGCTTCGTGACGCTCCCGGGTCTGCGCTCGGTCAGCAGCACGGTCGTCCTGCTCGGCGTCATCTGGACCTTCAACCAGTTCGTCGTCATCTTCCTGCTGTTCGGCAACAACTCGGGCACCGACGCCCAGATCCTCGTCACCTGGGCGTACCGCCTCGGCTTCGGACAGGACCCGCGCGACTACGCGGGCTCCGCCGCCTACGGCGTCATCATCCTGTCGATGCTCATCGTCTTCGCCTCCTTCTACCGGCGCTGGCTGGCCCGCAACGAGAAGGCCGTCTGACGGTCCGTACCCGGCCAACGGGCCATCAGAAGCAGTCCTGACGAAAGAGAGGGGAGCGACCCCATGAGCACCACAGCAGATCTCCCGGCCGCGGGACCGGCCGCCGAATCCACCGCCACCGCCGCCGCCGTCCCGCCGCGCGGACGCGCCGCGGGCAGGCGCCCGCTGAAGCGCGGCGAGCGTCCCCGCTCGGCGTCCGTGCTGATCCACAGCGCGCTGATCCTGGCGAGCTTCATCGCCGCGTTCCCGATCGGCTGGATCGCCTGGATCTCCCTCGGTCCCGACAAGAGCGACTTCCTGCACCCCGGCGACATCGCCGGCAAGATCAGCTTCGAGAACTACACGACGGTCCTCAGCGACACGTCGTTCCTCCAGTGGTTCGTCAACTCGCTGATCGTCGCGCTCGGTACATGCCTGCTCGGCGTCTTCATCGCCGCCAGCTCGGGCTACGCCGTCTCCCGGATGCGCTTCCCCGGCCACCGGCAGCTGATGTGGACCTTCCTGGTCACGCAGATGTTCCCGGTCGCCATCCTGATGGTGCCGCTCTACAACATCCTGGCCGACCTCGGCCTGCTCGACACCTACTGGGCGCTGATCCTCGTCTACTGCACCACGGCGATCCCGTACTGCGCCTGGCTGCTCAAGGGGTACTTCGACACCATCCCCGCGGAGATCGACGAGGCCGGCCGGATCGACGGACTCACCCCGTTCGGCACCTTCTACCGGCTGATCCTGCCGCTCGCGCGGCCGGGCCTCGCGGTGGCGGCGTTCTATACCTTCCTCACCGCCTGGGCCGAGGTCGCCTACGCGTCGGTCTTCATGCTCAGCGACGACAAGTACACCCTCGCCATCGGCCTGACCACCTTCATCAGCGAGCACGACACCCAGTGGGACCTGATGGCCGCGACCTCCGTCCTCATCGCCATCCCCGCCTCGCTGTTCTTCTACCTGGTCCAGCGGCACCTGGTCACCGGCCTCACCGCCGGCGCCGCCAAGTCCTGACCCCCCCCACGATCCGGGGCGCCCGGCCGCCTGACCGGCCGGGCGCCCCTGCTGCCTGACGTTTCGCCCCCATCGCTGCACCGAGCCTCAGAGGGATCGAGAATGACCCAGTACCTGGCTGACGCCCATCACGCCGCCAAGACGACCGCGCCCGGCGCGGACTGGTGGAGAGACGCCGTCATCTACCAGGTGTACCCCCGCAGCTTCGCCGACGGGAACGGCGACGGCATGGGCGACCTTCCCGGCATCCGCAGCCGCTTGCCGTATCTGAGGGAACTCGGCGTCGACGCCGTGTGGCTGAGTCCCTTCTACGCGTCGCCGCAGGCGGACGCCGGTTACGACGTCGCCGACTACCGCGCCATCGACCCGATGTTCGGCACGCTCCTCGACGCCGACGCGCTGATCAGGGACGCCCACGAGCTCGGGCTGCGGATCATCGTCGACCTGGTGCCCAACCACTCCTCGGACACCCACGAGTGGTTCAAGCGTGCGCTGAAGGAGGGCCCGGGGTCGGCTCTGCGGGAGCGCTACCACTTCCGTCCCGGCAAGGGCGACGACGGCGAACTCCCGCCCAACGACTGGGAGTCCATCTTCGGCGGCCCCGCGTGGACCCGTACCGAGAACCCCGACAGCACGCCCGGCGACTGGTATCTGCACCTCTTCGCGCCCGAGCAGCCCGACTTCAACTGGGAACACCCCGCCGTCGCGGACGAGTTCCGCTCGATCCTGCGCTTCTGGCTCGACATGGGCGTCGACGGCTTCCGGATCGACGTCGCCCACGGTCTGGTCAAGGCCGAGGGCCTGCCCGACCTTGGCGGCGGCGACCAGCTGAAGCTGCTCGGAAACAGCGACGACGGCACGCCCTTCTTCGACCAGGACGGCGTCCACGAGATCTACCGCAGCTGGCGCACGATCCTGGACGAGTACCCCGGCGACCGCATCGCCGTGGCCGAGGCCTGGACCCCCACCGTGGAGCGCACCGCCAACTACGTACGCCCCGACGAGCTCCACCAGGCCTTCAACTTCCAGTACCTGGGCACCCATTGGGACGCCTCCGAGCTGCGCCGGGTCATCGACCAGTCGCTGGACGCCATGCGGCCCGTCGGCGCCCCGGCGACCTGGGTGCTCTCCAACCACGACGTGACCCGGCACGCCACCCGTTTCGCCGGTCCGCCCGCCGGCACCCAGATCCGCGAGGCAGGCGACCGCGAACTGGGGCTGCGGCGGGCCCGTGCCGCCACCCTGCTGATGCTGGCGCTGCCCGGCTCCGCCTACGTCTACCAGGGCGAGGAACTCGGCCTCCCCGACGTCACCGACCTGCCCGACGAGGTCCGCCAGGACCCCGCCTTCGGCCGCAGCGAGGGCCAGGACGGTTTCCGCGACGGCTGCCGGGTGCCGATCCCGTGGAACGCGGAGGGGCCGTCGTACGGTTTCGGCGAGGGCGGCAGCTGGCTTCCCCAGCCGGACAGTTGGGCGGCGCTGAGCGTCGAGGCGCAGAGCGGTGACCCCGACTCGACGCTGGAGCTGTACCGCAGCGCTCTCGCGGCGCGGCGCGAGCACCCGGCGCTGGGTGCGGGCGACGCGGTCGAGTGGCTGGACGCGCCCGAGGGCGTGCTCGCCTTCCGCAGGGAGGGCGGCTTCGTCTGCACCGTCAACACGACGGGCACGGCCGTGCGCATACCGGCCCCCGGCCGGGTCCTGCTCGCCAACGGCGCCGTGCGGATGACCGACGGCGAGGCCGTACTGCCCGCGGACACCACCGCCTGGTGGGCGGTGTGACGATTCCTCCGTCGCGGGGCGGCGCCGTCCAGACCGGCGCCGCCGCCCCGCGGCTCGCGGACATCGCGGCGCAGGCGTCGGTCAGCGAGGCGACCGCCAGCCGGGTCATGAACGGCAAGCCGGGTGTGGCGAGCGGCACACGGCAGCGGGTGCTCGCCGCGCTCGACGTGCTCGGATACGAGAGGCCCGTACGGCTGCGGCAGCGCAGCGCGGGCCTCGTCGGGCTGCTCACGCCCGAACTCACCAACCCGATCTTCCCCGCCTTCGCCCAGGCTCTGGAGCAGGTGCTGGCCGGGCACGGCTACACGCCGGTGCTCTGCACGCAACTGCCGGGCGGCGCCACCGAGGAGGAGCTCGTCGAGCAGCTCCAGGAGAGCGGTGTAAACGGCATCGTGTTCCTGTCCGGGCAGCACTCCGACACCTCGGCGGACCATTCACGCTACGCCGAACTCGCGGCCCGGGGAGTCCCGTTCGTCCTCATCAACGGCCAGAGCGAGCACATCAGCGCGCCGTGCGTCTCCTGCGACGACCGGGCGGCGATGCGGACGGCCGTGAACCATCTGGCCGAACTGGGGCACGAGCGGATCGGCCTCGCGATCGGGCCTGTGCGCTATGTGCCGGCGCGGCGCAAGACCGAGGGCTTCCTGGACGGGCTCGTGTCCCTCCTCGGCTACACCCGCGCGGCGGCCGAACAGCTGGTGGAGCGCTCGCTGTTCAGCGTCGAGGGCGGCCATGCGGCGGCCGGTGCGCTGCTGGAGAAGGACTGCACCGCCGTCGTCTGCGGCAGTGACATGATGGCCCTCGGCGTGATCCGGGCGGCCCGCGAGCGCGGGCTCCATGTGCCGTACGACCTCTCGGTGGTCGGCTTCGACGACTCACGGCTGGTGGCGTTCACCGACCCGCCGCTGACGACGATCCGCCAGCCGGTGAAGGCGATGGCGGCGGCCGCGGTCGGCGCGCTGCTGGAGGAACTCCAGGGAAGTCCGGTGCAGAGCACGGAATATGTGTTCCAGCCCGAACTCGTGGTCCGGGGCAGCACCGCGCAGGCGCGCCGGTAAGGCTTCTTCGAGGGCCCGTTCGGCTCACTGTGCGGACGGGCGCGTGACCGGGCCGGCCCGCCGGGCGCGTGGGGTCCGGACAGGCCGGCCCCCCGGCCGACCGGCCCGGAGTCATGGCTGAAAACTAACACCGCTGCAAGTCTTGCGAAAGAGCTTGCAGTTGGGAAACCGCAAGATTTCCACGGTGCAACACCGGTGTGTCCAAAGGGTTGACCGCGGACCGGCGGAATCGTACGGTCGCGACCGCAATAACTTTCTGCTGCCTTGCAGCAAGAACCCTCACAGGCCTTACGGGCACGGCGCGTTGCCGGACAAGGCTTCTCCGTCACCCGCACCTCCCCCCATGCAGGAGGAACAATGGCCGGCAGACCTCTGGCCGCGGCACTCGCCCTGGTGGCGTGTGCGGCGGTGAGTGTGGTTGCACCGGCGGGCACCGCGCAGGCGGCACCGCCGGGGGACAAGGACGTCACGGCTGTCCTTTTCGAATGGAAGTACGCGTCGGTCGCCACCGCGTGCAGCGGCACCCTGGGCCCGGCCGGCTACGGCTACGTCCAGGTCTCCCCGCCGCAGGAGCACATCCAGGGCGGCCAGTGGTGGACCTCGTACCAGCCCGTCAGCTACAAGATCGCCGGGCGGCTCGGCGACCGCGCCTCGTTCGCCGCGATGGTCAACACCTGTCACGCCGCCGGGGTCAAGGTCGTCGTCGACGCGGTGATCAACCACATGGCGGCGGCGGACGGCACCGGCACCGGCGGCTCGTCGTACACGAAGTACACCTACCCCGGGATCTGGTCCGGCGCCGACATGGACGACTGCCGGGCCCACATCACCAACTACCAGGACCGCGGCAATGTCCAGAACTGCGAGCTGGTGGGACTCGCCGATCTCGACACCGGCGAGGACTACGTCCGCGGACGCATCGCCACCTATCTCAACGACCTGCTCTCGCTCGGCGTCGACGGCTTCCGCATCGACGCGGCGAAGCACATGCCGGCGGCGGACCTCGCCAACATCAAGTCCCGGCTGAGCAAGCCGTCCGTGTACTGGAAGCAGGAAGCCATCTTCGGCGCGGGCGAGGCCGTCTCGCCGAGCGAGTACCTCGGCAACGGCGACGTCCAGGAGTTCCGTTACGCCCGCGACCTCAAGCGCGTCTTCACCAACGAGAACCTCGCCTATCTGAAGAACTACGGCGAGGGCTGGGGCTACATGGAGTCGGGCAGGTCGGCGGTCTTCGTCGACAACCACGACACCGAGCGCGGCGGCGACACTCTCAGCTACAAGGACGGTGCCGACTACACGCTGGGACACGTCTTCATGCTGGCCTGGCCCTACGGCTCCCCGGACGTGCACTCCGGCTACGAGTTCTCCGACCGGGACGCCGGCCCGCCGAACGGCGGGACGGTGAACGCGTGCTGGCAGGACGGCTGGAAGTGCCAGCACGCCTGGCCGGAGATCGCGTCGATGGTCGCCCTCCGGAACGTGGCCCGCGGACAGGCCGTCACCAACTGGTGGGACAACGGCGGCGACCAGATCGCCTTCGGGCGCGGCTCCAAGGCGTACGTGGCCATCAACCACGAGACGGGGTCGCTGACCCGGACGTTCCAGACGTCGCTGCCCGCGGGCGGTTACTGCGATGTCCAGTCCAGGCGCGCGGTCACGGTGAACGGCTCCGGCCAGTTCACCGCGACGCTCGGCCCCGACACCGCGGTGGCGCTGCACACGGGCGCCCGCAGCTGCGGCTGACAGGCGCACAGCCGCACCCGACGGGCATCCGAGCCGGATCCCTTTCGCCGCGCGCCGGCACAGCAAGCCCCCACGGGCGGGCCCCGCACATCCCGGGCCCGCCCGCGGGGCGGCACCGCGCGCGCAGGACTACCCAAGGAGAACAACCGTGTTCCGAACCGGACGACCGCGCAGAGCCGTCGTCGGCATCGTCGGGGCGCTGTGCGCCGCGCTCGTACCCGCCGCGCCGGTCGCGGCCGAAACCAGGGCCCCCGGCCCACCGTCCGACGCCCGGCTCGCCGCTGAACCGTCCCGGCACGACCTGACCCGCGAGCAGTTCTACTTCGTGCTGCCCGACCGGTTCGCCAACGGCGATCCCGCCAACGACCGCGGCGGCCTCCGGGGAGGCCGGCTCGACACCGGGTACGACCCGGCCGACAAGGGGTTCTACCAGGGCGGTGACCTCAAGGGCCTGACGAAGAAGCTCGACTACATCAAGGGCCTCGGCACCACCGGGATCTGGCTCGCGCCCATCTTCAAGAACAGGCCCGTCCAGGGGGAGGGGAAGGATGCCTCCGCCGGGTACCACGGGTACTGGATCACCGACTTCACCCAGGTCGACCCGCACTTCGGGACCAACAAGGACCTGGAGACCCTCATCGACAAGGCCCATGCCAAGGGCATGAAGGTCTTCTTCGACGTCATCACCAACCACACCGCCGACACCGTCGACTACGCCGAGAAGAAGTACGGCTACCGCCCCAAGGGCGCGTATCCCTACCTCGACGCGTCCGGCCGTCCCTTCGACGACCGGTCCGGCGTCCCCGCGGTGAACGCGGACTCCTTCCCGTACACCCCGGTCACCCGCGACAACACCGCGGCGAAGGTGCCGAGTTGGCTCAACGACCCCACGATGTACCACAACCGCGGCGACTCCACCTTCGCCGGTGAGAGCTCCGAGTACGGGGACTTCTCCGGGCTCGACGACCTGTGGACCGAACGGCCCGAGGTCGTCACCGGCATGGAGCGGATCTACCAGAAGTGGGTCCGCGACTTCGACATCGACGGCTTCCGCATCGACACCGTCAAACACGTCGACATGGACTTCTGGACCCAGTGGGCGACCGCGCTCGACGCGTACGCGGCGAAGCAGGGCCGGGACGACTTCTTCATGTTCGGCGAGGTCTTCTCCGCGGACACCGCGGTCACCTCGCCGTACGTCACCCGCGGCCGGCTCGACGCCACCCTCGACTTCCCCTTCCAGGACGCGGCACGCGCCTACGCCTCCCAAGGCGCCCCCGCGGAGCGGCTCGCGAAGGTGTTCGCCGACGACTACCGCTACACCACCGACAAGGCCAACGCCTATGAGCAGGTGACCTTCCTCGGCAACCACGACATGGGCCGCGTCGGGACGTTCCTGAAGCAGGACAACCCGGCGGCGGACGATGCCGAACTGCTCGGCCGGGCCCGGCTCTCCAACGAGCTGATGTTCCTCTCCCGGGGCAACCCGGTGATCTACTACGGCGACGAGCAGGGCTTCACCGGAGCGGGCGGCGACAAGGACGCACGCCAGACGCTCTTCGCCTCCAGGACACCCGACTACCTGGACGACGACCAGCTCGGCACGGACCGTACGCACGCCTCGGACGCCTACGACACCGGGCAACCGCTGTACCGCTCGATCGCCGCGCTCTCCCGGCTCATCAGGACCCACCCGGCGCTGCGGGACGGCGTCCAGCAGCAGCGCTACGCCGAGGGGTCCGTGTACGCCTTCTCCCGCACCGACCCCCGGCAGAGGGCGGAGTACCTGGTCGCCGTCAACAACGGCACGGCGCCGAAGACGGTCGAGGTGACCACCGGCTCGGCGAACACCGCCTTCCGCGGCATCCACGGAAGCTCCGCCAGCACCCGTAGCGACGCCGCCCGCAAGGTCACCGTCACCGTGCCCGCGCTGTCGTCCGTCGTGCTGCGGGCCGAAACGCCGCAGCCCACGCCGGCCGCGAAACCCGTGATCAGCCTGAAGGCACCGGCAGCCGGAGCCACCGGCACGGTCGAGATCGCCGCCGCCGCCGACGGCGGGCAGCTCGCCCGTGTCGTCTTCGCCGCGCAGGTCGGCAACGGCCCGTGGCGCACCCTCGGCTCCGCCGACCACGCCCCGTACAAGGTCACCCAGCACATCGAGACCACCGTGCCCGCCGGAACAGCCCTGCGCTACAAGGCGGTCGTGGTGGACGCCGCGGGCCGCACCGCGAGCGCGCTCGCCTCGACGACCGCCGGCCAGGCGCCGCCGCCCGAGAAGCCCGGCGCGGTGGACCGTGACCACGCGGTCGTCCACTACCAGCGGCCCGACGGCGACTACGACGGGTGGCAGCTGAAGTCCGGCTCCACCACCGCCGCCTTCACCGGCCGCGACGCCTACGGCGCCTTCGCCTGGATCAAGCTCGACGACGGCGCCTCGACGCTCCCGTACACCGTGGAGAAGAACGGCACGGCGGACGGCCCGCAGCGGACGGTCGACCTGGCCCGCACCGGCGAGGTGTGGATCGCCCAGGGCAAGGACGCCCAGGCGGACCGGGCCCCCGACGGCGCGTACCCGCCGCAGGACAAGACCAAGGCCGTCCTGCACTACCACCGCCCGGACGGCGACTACGACGGCTGGGGGCTGCACACCTGGACCGGTGCCGCGAACCCCACCGACTGGTCCGAGCCCCTCCGGCCCGTGCGCACGGACGCCTACGGCGCGACCTTCGAGGTGCCGCTCGCCGCGGGCGCCGGATCGCTCAGCTACATCCTCCACAAGGGTGACCAGAAGGACCTGCCCACCGACCAGTCGCTGGACCTCGCGACGTACAGCAACGAGGTCTGGCTGCTCGCCGGACAGCCGAAGTACCTCCTTCCGCAGACCGGCGGGGCACCCTCGCTCGACCTCGGGACGTCCGAGGCCCAGTGGATCGACCGGAACACCGTCGTCTGGAAGGTGAACGCGACCGAGGCGACCAGCCAGCAGCTCGTCTACGCCGAGAAGGGTGGCATCTCCGTCGTCGACGGCGCGCTGAGCGACGAGGGCCGCTGGCTGCGGCTCGGCGCGTCCGCGCTCACCGACGCGCAGAAGGCCAGGTTCCCGCACCTCAAGGACTATCCGGCCTTCACCGTCGACCCGCGCGACCGGGACCGTGTGCGCGACGCCCTGCGCGGACAGGTCATCGCGACCCAGCGGTCCGCCGGAGGGGCGCTCCTGGCCGCCACCGGTGTGCAGACCGCGGGAATCCTGGATGACCTGTACGCGCCCGCGGCCACCGAGGCGGCCCTCGGGCCGGTCTTCCGCCGCGGCGCCCCCTCCCTGTCCCTCTGGGCTCCGACCGCGCGCTCCGTCTCCCTCGAACTCGACGGCAGGAGCGTCCCGATGCGACGGGACGACACCTCCGGCGTCTGGTCGGTCACCGGCAAGAAATCCTGGACCGGCAAGCCCTACCGGTACGCCGTCACCGTCTGGGCGCCCAGCGTCCAGAAGCTGGTCAACAACAAGGTCACCGACCCCTACTCCACCGCCCTGACCACCGACTCCGCCCGCAGCCTCCTCGTCGACCTCGCCGACCCCGAGCTCGCCCCGGCCGGCTGGCGCACCCTGAAGAAGCCGGCGGCCGTCCCCCTGCGCAACGCGCAGATCCAGGAACTGCACGTCCGTGACTTCTCGGTCGCGGACCGCACCTCACGGCACCCGGGCCAGTACCTCGCCTTCACCGACCGCGCATCGGCCGGGATGAGGCACCTGTCGTCCCTGGCCGCCAGCGGTACCTCCTACGTCCACCTCCTGCCGGCCTTCGACATCGGCACGATCCCCGAGCGCAGGGCCGACCGGACGAAGCCCGGCTGCGACCTGGAGGTGTATGCGCCGGACTCGGAGGAGCAGCAGGCCTGCGTCGCCGCGGCAGCCGCCAAGGACGCCTACAACTGGGGCTACGACCCCCTGCACTACAGCGTGCCGGAGGGTTCGTACGCCTCCGACCCCGAAGGCACCCGACGCACGGTCGAGTTCCGGAAGATGGTCCAGGCCCTCAACGGGACCGGACTGCGCACGGTCATGGACGTCGTCTACAACCACACCGTGGCGAGCGGCCAGGCCGACAAGTCCGTACTCGACAGGATCGTGCCCGGCTACTACCAGCGCCTGCTGGCGGACGGCACCGTGGCCACCTCCACCTGCTGCGCCAACACCGCGCCGGAGAACGCCATGATGGGCAAGCTGGTGGTGGACTCCGTCGTCACCTGGGCGAAGGAGTACAAGGTCGACGGCTTCCGCTTCGACCTGATGGGACACCACCCGAAGGCCAACATCCTCGCCGTCCGCAAGGCGCTCGACGCTCTCACCCCGGCACGCGACGGCGTGGACGGAAGGAAGATCGTCCTGTACGGAGAGGGCTGGAACTTCGGCGAGATCGCCGACGACGCCCGGTTCGTCCAGGCGACGCAGAAGAACATGGCCGGCACCGGCATCGCGACGTTCTCCGACCGGGCCCGTGACGCGGTCCGCGGCGGCGGGCCGTTCGACGAGGACCCGGGTGTGCAGGGCTTCGCCTCCGGACTGTTCACCGACCCCAACTCCTCGCCCGCCAACGGCACCGAGGCCCAGCAGAGGGCCCGGCTGCTCCACTACCAGGACCTGATCAAGGTCGGCCTCACCGGCAACTTGGCCGAGTACACCTTCACCGACAGCGCCGGCCGCCGCGTCAAGGGCTCCGAGGTCGACTACAACGGTGCTCCCGCCGGGTACGCGGCCGCCCCCGGCGACGCACTGGCCTACGCCGACGCCCACGACAACGAATCGCTGTACGACGCCCTCGCCTTCAAGCTCCCCGCCGCCACCTCACCCGGCGACCGGGCGCGGATGCAGGTGCTGGCGATGGCCACCGCGGCACTCTCCCAGGGCCCCGCGCTCACCCAGGCCGGCACGGACCTGCTGCGCTCCAAGTCGCTGGACCGCAACTCCTACGACAGCGGCGACTGGTTCAACGCCATCCACTGGGACTGCCGGGACGGCAACGGCTTCGGCCGCGGACTCCCGCCCGCGGCCGACAACCGGTCCAAGTGGCCCTACGCCAAGCCGCTGCTGACCGCCCCCGCTCTCACCATGGGCTGCCCGCAGATCACCGGAGCCTCGGCCGCCTACCGCGATCTGCTCACCATCCGCACCACCGAGAAAGCGTTCGGTCTCGGCACCGCCGAGCAGGTCCGGTCCGCGGTCTCCTTCCCGCTGTCCGGCAAGGACGAGACGCCCGGCGTGATCACCATGCGGGCGGGTGACCTGGTCGTGGTCTTCAACGCCACTCCGCAGCGCCGGACCCAGCGGATCGAGGCCCTGACCGGCGCCCTGTACGCCCTGCATCCCGTCCAGGCGACCGGCGCCGACGCCGTGACCAAGGGGTCCGCCTACGAAAGGAGTTCGGGCACCTTCTCGGTACCCGGGCGAACAGTCGCCGTCTTCACCCGGAGCTGAACCGATCGCGCTAGCGTAGTGGACCGACTACGGAGAGGAACCATCTCCCCGGTTCGACGGGAGCGCACGATGAACGAAGCGGACGGCGCCACGGTCCTGGTCGTCGACGACCTCGAGGCCAACCGCTATGCCATGGGTGCCGTACTGCGCCGAGCGGGACACCTGGTCGTGCCGTCCGCGTGTGCCGGCGACGCCCTGATCGAGCTGGATGCCCGGCTCAGGTCAGGTGCGTTGCCGGACGCGGCGCTGGTCGACGTCGGGCTGCCGGACATGAGCGGTTTCGAGCTCTGCCGCCGTATCAAGGCGCATCCGGAGATCGCCGCCATTCCGGTGGTGCACTTCAGCGCCGCGGCCGTCACTCCGCGCGACCGCACCCGCGGTCTCGACTCCGGAGCGGAGGCCTATCTCACGACCCCCGTCGAACCCGAGGAGATCGAGGCGGTCGTCCGCGCGGCCCTGCGCGGCGCCCGTTCCCTGCACGACGCCGAGGCCCAGGCGGACCGGCTGAACCGGCTGGCCGCCGTCACCACCGAACTGCACTGTGCCCACGGCCCGCAGGAACTGGCCGACCTCGCCGCCGGCGCGGTCGGCTCGCTCACCGGCGGCCCCGCGGCGGCCTTCGTGTTCGGGGTCGACGAAACCCTGCACGCGGGCAGCCTGCTGCGGTACGGAAGCCTGCCGGGCGTCGAGGAACGAGCCGTGGTGGCCCGGCTGATGGAGCAGTGCGCGGAGGGCCGCACCGGAGTGCGGCCCCTCGTCATACCGCCACCGCTGTGGCCCGCCGGGTTCTTCCGCCCCGAAGCCCCCGACGGCGCGGCCCTGCTGCTCGCCCGCAGCGGCCCCGACCAGCCGCCGGTCTGCCTGGCGTACCCGGCCGGCCCCCGCCCCGATCCGCATACCGCCCTGCTGCTGCGACGCCTCGCGCACGCCACCGCGCTCAGGGCGCGTACGCTGCGCACCGCCGCCGAGCAACGCCATGTCGCCCTCACCCTCCAGCGCAGCTTCCTGCCCCAGAAGCCGCCCGCCCTGCCGGGCGCGGAGCTGGCCCTGCGCTACGTCCCCGCCTCACGCAACGCCGAGATCGGCGGCGACTTCTACGTGGCCCTCGCCACCGCCGACGGACTCCTCGTCGGTGTCGGCGACGTCGTCGGCCACTCCCTCGACGCGGCCACCGTGATGGTCGAACTGCGCCACGCGCTGCGGGCGTACGCCACCGACGAGACCGATCCGGCCGTCCTGCTGCACCGGCTCGACCGCATGCTCCAGCGCTACCACCCGGATGCGACCGCGACGGTCTGTCTCGCCCTGATCGACCCGGCCACCGGACGCACTCGTATCGCCAACGGCGGTCACATCCGCCCGCTGATCGTCGACGGCACCGGCGACGCCCGCTACGCGGAGGTGTCGGGCCCGCTCCTCGGCCTGGGGCTGATGCGCCCGCGGCCCGGGGAGGTCCGGCTCGCCGCCGGTGAGCGGTTGTTGATGGTCACCGACGGTCTGATCGAGACCCGGGGGACCGATCTCGCGGTGTCGATGGACCGGCTGCGCCACGCGGCCTGCCAGGCGCCGCCGGGTGTCGAGGCGTTGTGCGACTCCCTGCTCGACCGCTTCGGCACCCGTGAGGACGACGTGGCGCTGCTGGCCCTGCGGATGACCGGTCTCTGACCGGGACCGTGCGGCCGGGGCCGGGGCCGTATGCGTCGGGTGCGGTCCTACGGCCGGCGCTGGGACGGCACCGTGCCCATGAGCGACGGCGCCAGCGTCATGAGCCGGCCCACCAGATCGCCGAAGGGACCCTGGGCGGGCTCGTCCCTCAGGACGCCGATCAGGATGCCGGCCATCTCCTCGTCGTAGGCCGCGCTCACCGCGCACAGAGCCGCGAAGTCGTGCACGAGCTGCAACTCCAGCTCGGCGCGCGGGATCCGGCGTCCGTCCAGCCAGATCAGCGCCGTCGACTCCGCGAGGGAGACCCAGGAGCGGACGACCAACGCGAGCCGTGCGGGCGGGCGGTGGACGCCGAGGTGCGCGAGGATCTGCTCGTACGCGGCCTGCCGCACCTCGTCGATCATCGCGTTGGTGGTGCTCGATCCGACGGCGGGACCACCGCGCATCAGCGCGGAGAAGCCCGGCCCGTGCTCCTCGACGAAATCGAAGAAGCGGCGCATCACCCGCAGCAGCCGCGCACCGAGCGGCCCCTCGTGCGGTTCCAGGAACCGGCCGGCCAGCTCGTCGGCCGCGCGCCGCAGCGCGGCCTCGTACAGGCTCTGCTTGCCGGGGAAGTAGTGGTAGACGAGAGGTCGCGAGATTCCCGCGGCCGCGGCTATCTCGTCGATCGACACCTCGTCGGGGGAGCGGGCGCTGAAGAGCTCCAGCGCCACACCGATCAGCTGCTGCCTGCGCTCCTCGACGCCCATCCTGCGGCGTACCCCGGTCGTCATGCCGACAGCCTACCGACCGCACCGGCGAGCACCTGTTCCCGTGGTGTCTTGGGAGATCTCCCCTCAGGTCGCCACGGCAGGCTTCTAGAGGTCAAAGACCAGCCGTCCGCCGTGGCAGCGCGAGACACAGATGAGCATCGAGTCCTCCCGTTCGCCGTCGGTCAGCAGTTCGTCGCGGTGGTCGATCTCGCCCGCCAGGTCGCGCTGTTGGCAGGTGCCGCAGAAGCCCTGCTCGCAGGAGTACGAGACGTCCCGCACCTCGGCGCGGACCGCCGCCGGCACCGACTGGCCCGCGGGGCGGGGTGCCATCTCAGTGACCTCCGTTCGCAGCCGGGGACGCGGCGAGACAGGCGGCGGCCTGCGCCGTGCTGCCCTCCTGCGACGGGTGGGTAGCTGCGGTTCGGACAGCGGGGGACGGAGCGCAGCATCGCGGACGTCGACGGCAGGACCCCCTGCCGTCCCGCACGGACGAACTGCGGAAGGCTCGCCCGGCCGTTCCGGAGTGAGGGGTCGTTCTCCATGAAGAAGCGCGCACCGCGCTGCCACAGGAACACCAGCGCGGAGAACGCCGTCGCCCAGGTGCGTACCCGGCGCCGGTAGCCGCCGTCGACATGCAGGAACAGCTCGAAGGCCACCGAACGGTGCTCGACCTCCTCGGCGCCGTGCCGGCGCTGCAGATCCAGCATCGTGGCGTCGGCGCCGCGGCGGTCCAGCTCGTCCGCGTTGAGCACCCAGTTGCCGAGGAAGGCGGTGTAGTGCTCGATCGCCGCGATGAGGGCGACCCGTTCCATCAGCCACCACTCACGGGCCCTGCCGGGCGGCAGGGTGCGGTCGCCGAGCAGCTTCTCGAAGAGCCAGTCCACCTGCGCGGTGTACGGCGTCGGATCCAGTCCGAGCTTCTTCAGATGCGGCAGGACCTCGTCGTGCGCCTGGGAGTGCATCGCCTCCTGACCGATGAAGCCGATGACGTCCGCGCGCAGTTCCTCGTCCGTGATGTACGGCAGGACCTGCTGGTAGACGTGCACGAACCAGCGCTCGCCGGCCGGCAGGAGGAGGTGCGGCACATTGATGGTGTGGGTCGCGAACGGGTCACCGGGGACCCAGTGCAGCGGGGTCTCCTGCCAGTCGAAGGAGACCTTGCGGGCCTTGAGCGCCATCCGCTCCGAAGCCTCCGGCGCAGGCTGCGTATGAGACATGGCGTCAATGTGCTGACGGGTAAGTTCCGGCGACAGGGGTGTGGACCCGATGTCCGGCCCGCGCGAGGTGACACGGGCCCGCCCCGGGGAGGGCGTTTCTGACGCACCCCCCGGAGCGCCCGGTCAGTGCAGCGCGCCCACCCGGTTCCCGTCCGACAGCACGCCGTTGAGCTCCGCCCGCGCACCCGCCTTCGCGCGCACCGCCAGCAGCCGGCCCGTGGCGCTGCCGTCCACCCCGCCCGACGTGGCGAGCGAGGCGAACTGCCCACTGCCCGCCGCCAGGACGTACCAACTGCCCGCGCGCGACTTCCACAGCACCCCGGCCAGCACCTTCGGGTCCCGTACCCCGCAAGCCGGCGAGTCCTCGGCCCGAGCGGCGATCGCGCCCGGCGCGCCGGGCGACGTCCCGGGCGCGTGGAACTGGGCCATGACCCGGCTGCCCGGCCCCCGCCATGTCTCCGCCCGCGTACACAGCCAGGCCGCCGTGCCGTTCGACTCGGGCAGCGACTGCTGGGCGTACTGCCACAGATTGACGCTGCGGACGCCGTGCGAGGCGACTCCCGGCAGCAGACAGGCCGTTCGCGCCCACGCGGCACGCTCCACCGCGCCGCCGAGGTCCTTGGGGGCCGACGGGGCGCCGTAGGTGAGACGGGCCGGCGTCAGCTCGCCGAGGTCGGTCAGCAGCCGGTCGGCCGTACCGTCGCGGAGCTCCAGCACGTCCCAGGAGCGGCAGTCCCGCGCCTGTGCCGGACTCGGCAGCGGGCTCGTCAGGCCCTCCTTGTCCCGGCGCAGCGGCCGCGCCCCGCCCTCCGGGGTGAGCAGGTCCCGTACGGACGTGGTCCGCACCCAGGGTGCCGTCAGATAGCGGACGTTGCCGTCGGTGCGGCCGGCCACCAGGGCGCTCGCCGACGCGGAGTCGGCGTCGTCCGTACGCGCGAAGTCGAGCGCCACCCCGCCGGTGCCCTCCTTCGGCTCGGCGTACCGCACCACCCGCAGTCCGTCGTGCAGCAGCACCACCCGCGCCCGGTCCACCACTCCCGCGTACAGCAGCTGCGGCGGGCCCATCGGCGGGCCCGGTGGGGTGGCGGGCGTGGCAGAGGTCTGGACGGTGCTGCCGGGCCTGGCCCAGACGGCGAGCGCCCGGCGCAGCAGGGCGTCGTCGCCGGTGAGCCCGCCCCGGGCCGGCCAGACCGAGAAGTCCCTGCGGGCGGAGTACTGCCACGCCGTGGGGGAGACCCGCACCAGCCGGCCGGGATCGAGGGCCGCCTCGGCGGAGGGGTTCCGGGCGTACGCCGGCGCGGCTGCACCGTCCGGGCCCCAGCCCTCGCCCGGCAGACCGAGCAGCGCCCCGCACACCGCGAGCGCGGCGGCCGCTACCAGCGCCGCCTTCGCGTGCTGGCGGCGGCGCATCAGATCGGTGGGACGTGCCTGGAGCGAACACGGGTCGAACTCGGCGGAGTCGAGCAGCGCCGGGTCGCTCCCGGCCATGCCGTCGGCCTCCACGAGTGCCGCGTGCGGATCGGCCACCCCGGCGTCGGTGAGCACCTGGCGTACGTCGGCGTCCGGCAGGCCTTCCAGCGCCCGCAGGACGTACGCGGCCCGGCCGGGGCCGGACAGCGCCGACAGCCGCTGGTCCAGGGCGAGTTCGTCGGCGCCGCCGGAGCGCGGGAAGACCCGCAGTCCCCATACGTGGGGCAGCAGCGGCGGCAACTGCGCCCGCTTCGGCCGGGCGAACCGCCGCAGCGGCAGCCCGGCGTCGAGCGCCTGGCGCAGCACTCGTCCCCGGACGTAGAGATAGCCGGGGTCGGCGGCGTTCTCGGGCCCGCCAGCCGCGCGGTCGGCCGCGGTGCCGCCGGCGTCCGCGGGGACGGTCCGACCGCGCGGCAGCGAGCGCTGCGCGAGCGCGTGCGCGGTCAGCACACGGCGGTTGCGGCCGAGAGTGGGCGGCAGCACCAGATAGGCGATCCGGACGAGACGGGGATAGTGCTCGACCAGCGCCGCCTCGGCCTGGTCGAGCTCCACCCGGCCGGCCGGAGCGGGCGACGGCGGGGCAGGCGGGGTGACGACATCCTGTGGGCGCACGTTCAGCAGAACGAGCGAATGGTCGTATGGTCACCGCCCCGGCGGTCGGACGCCCTCAGCGGAGCGACCATCCGCTGAACCGCACCGTGCCCCGAGCCCCGCTGCCACCGTTCATGGCCGTCATGAACAGCCCCACGTCCTGCACGGCGGCAGCCCCGGGCACGGACACCGTGGCGACGGTCCGCCATGTCGTACCGCCGTCCGTCGAGCTGGCGCCCGTGAAGGACGTGCCCGTGCCCCGGGTCAGCCGCAGCAGCACCGGGGCGCGGTCACCCGTCACGCGCCGGTAGGTGTCCAGCGTCCCGTCGCCGTTGGTGTCGTAGGAGAGGGCGACGCCCTGGGAGGGGGTGACGGCCAGGTTGAGGAAGCCGGTGTCGCCGGGGGTGGCCAGGCTGTTGCGGACGACGATGCCGGCGCGGGCCCACGACGCGGTGTTGTCCTGGGCGTCGACCCGGAGCAGCACGCTCCTGCCCGGCGTCAGCGCGCCCTCCCGGTAGGCGGTGCCGAACTGCGCGGTGCCCCGCCACAGGTCGTTGCCCGCGCCGTTGACCGCGAACCGGTCCTCCAACTGCCCGAACACGGCCGCGTTGCTGGTGAAGGTGCGCCACTCCGGGCCGAGGGGCGCGGCGACATGCAGGGCTCTCTCGCGGGTGACGGCGACCCGCTCCTCGCCGCGCGGCCCGTACCGTGTGCGCAGCTCGTAGGGCAGGGCGCGCAGCGGCTCGGTGAGCGGTTCCGGCGGCGCCGTCACCCGCCAGCCGACGGAGCCGGTCCCGCCCGCCGGTACACCGGGCAGCCAGGTGACGCCCTGCGGTTCGGCGGTGAGGCCGGACAGATCGAGGTCGACGCGGCCGGTGGCGCGCAGCCCGTTGAGGTTGCGGAAGGCGGCCGTGACCGTGCCCTCGCTGCCGGGCGTGAAGGCCGGCGGGTCCACCGACACCTCGACGACGCCCTGGTAGGGGGCCGTGGCCAGGGTGTCGTGGACGCGGCGGGCGGTGCGATACGCGTCGCCCGTGGGCCGGACAGGATGCGGCCGGCGGTCCCGGGTCCAGGCATCCTCGGCCGGGTACCAGTCGAACGGCGTGGGCGCGCGGCCCTCCGCCATCGCGGTGGCCACCTCGTCCAGATAGGCCTCCCACTGCGGGAGATGGACTTCGTTGATCAGCCCGTGCCAGTCGCGGTTGGCGTAGTTGCTGAGCTGGGCGGCGGCCGGACGGTCCGCCCAGGTGGTGATCAGGGCGCGGGCGGTGCGTTCCAGCTCCACCGCCTCACCGGCACTGGTGGCCAGCCGTTTGGCGTCCTCCAGCCAGGGCCCGAGCAGGAAGGCACGATGGCAGCCGGCCATGGTGTCGCTCAGCCGCATCAGCCTCAGCCACAGCGAGGACAGCGCCCGGAAGGTGTCCACGTCCCCGTGCAGATACGCGGCACGCAGCGGCAGCTGGAGAGTGCGCGAGCGGTTGGCGAGCGCCTGGCGGGCGACATCGGTCAGGTCGTGGCGGTAGGCGTCCGTGTCGCGCAGCCCGGGCCGCACGTCCAGCAGCGCCGCGAACGCCCGGTCGAAGGCGGCCGGGTCGAAGGCCGTCCCGACGGCCGCGGTCATTCCCGGCCGACGGCAGAACAGCGAGTCGTACGGCCGTCCGTCCGTGCTCGTGAGCTGGTACGCGGTCGTGGCGAGCGTGCCGAGGGCGGCGCGCGCCGCGGGGTCGTCGCCGCCGTAGCGGAAGCGGCTGTACTCCTCGAACCACGCCCGCCGGTCGATGCGCTCCCGCCGCCATGCCAGCTCGCTGAACAGCTCCAGCGCGGCCGGGTCGCGCTCGGCCGCCTCCGGCATGTAGGCGGTGCCGACGAGCGCGCTGCCGGGCTTGTCGCGCCAGGCGGTGAACTTGGCCGTCCAGCGGTCGGTGTTGGCGCCGATCGTCGTCCGGCCGCCGAAGTTGGGGATGGTGCCGAAGGCGTACGGCGCCCCGCCCCACTCCGTCTCCCGGTCGGTCACCGTGTCCAGGTCGGAGAGTCCGTCGACGATCAGCATCCGCCCGGTGTCGACGGCGTCCAGCAGGGCGGGCCGCGGATTGGACTGCCAGCCGAGGATCACCCAGGTCGCGCCCGGATGCGCGGTCTGCAGCGACTTCTCCACGGCCCGGGCCGCGTCGGCCACCGGTACGTCCCCGGCGCTTCCGCCCTCGTGCAGCAGATCCATCTTGAAGTGGGCTGCTGCGCCGAACAGTTCGGCCTGGTGCCGATAGAATGCGGCGGCGACCTCGGTGAAGGCCGTGGTGCGGGGGTCGAGCCAGTCGGGGCGCCGCAGTCCGTTCCAGGTCCCCTGCGGCACGACCCGGGCGCCGGGGTTGCGGGCGACGAAACCGTCGGGGACCGTCCCGAAGTAGCCGGGCAGCACCGGGTGCATGCCCAGCTCGCGCATCCGGTCCGCGATCCGGCGGCCGAGGCCGGCGCGGCGGTCGAGGAGCGCCTGCGAGAGCGGGCCGCCGTACTCGCTCATGTTCTGCAGCAGCCACCACGGCTGGTGGGAGGGGGCGGGCAGCCAGGTGCGGGCCTCGGTGTCGGAGTAGCCGAAGTCCATGAGCAGCCGGTGGTAGACGGCCTCCTGCCCGGGGGTCACCAGCACCTCGTTGCAGCCGTGCAGGGCGAGGACGTCGAGGAGGCGCTCCCAGCGTGCCCAGTCGGCGTAGGGCGCGGTGTAGCCGTCGTGGGTGTCGTTGTACGCGAACCGGTGCGGGACGGTCGCCGACCGCTCCAGCGGACGGCCGGGGGCCGGCAGCCGGTGCGGCAGTGCGGGGTTGCTGCCCGACCAGGAGATGTGCGCCCGGCAGACGTACTTGAGATACCAGTGCACGCCGGTGAGCAGGACGGCGCCGGAGGTGCCCGTGACCTCGACACGGCCGGTGGAGCCGGTCACCCGGAAGCGCTCGGGGCCGTCGAGGAGCCGCAGCGAGAACTGGTCGGCATGGCGGGGGAGCAGCCGCCGCAGAGCCGCGTACGCCGCGGCCGGGCCGGAGGGCTCCGCCCCGCGCAGAAGGGCGGCGGGCGGTGCGGCGGGCAGTGGTGCGGCGGCGGCCGGGGCCTGGCCGGCGAGGGCGGCACCTGCACCGAGCACCCCCGCGGTGCCCAGCACGGTACGTCTCGACAGCTCGAACATCAGCAATCCTCCGTGTTGCCCACGTCACAAGCGGTGCGTGCGTGGCGCAGGTTACCCGCCGTTCGACTCCCCGGATCGGTGGTGAAGGGGCACGATGGCCGGATGCGGACGAGTACGAGGACAGGCGCGAGGCGTACAGCCCGCGCGGCACTGGCAGTTCTGGCCCTGACCGTGGCCACGGCGTGCGGATCTTCCGGCGACGGTGACGGGCGTGGCGACGAGAAGGTTCCGAAGACGGCGACCGGAACGCTCGAACAGATCGCGGCGAAGGCCGAGTGCAAACCGAACATCCAGACGAATGCGAAAGAGCTGCGGCAGGCGAACTGCACCACGGGTGACGGCAAGTACGTGCTGGCCACCTTCGCCACCGACCGCGGCCAGCGCGAATGGCTGAACGAGGCCAACGACTACGGCGGCTCCTACCTCGTGGGCCGCAAGTGGATCGCCGTCGGCGACGCGAAGGTCGTCACCGCACTGCGCGGCCGGCTCGGCGGTTCGGTGGAGACCGGCGTCCAGCACGGCTCCGGCGGAGGAAGCGGCGAGCCCAGCAAGGACCACTCGGGGCACACCGGGCACCACGGCGGCTGAGCCCGCGCGGCCGCGCGGCAGCGGCAGGGGGGCCGGACACAGGAAACGGCCCCCCTGTTCAGGGGGGCCGTTCCGGCCGGTCCGGGTGGGTCACCCGGGCAGGGTCACTGGCACTTCTGGCCGTTGTTGATGCAGTCCACGAGCTCGTCCATCACGTTGTCGTCGAAGACGTTGATGAAGTCGCCGTGGTCCGTGATCGGCTTGTGCAGCTGCTCGGGGAAGGAGTCGACCGCGAAACCCGGGCCCGGAGGCACGTCGTACACGATCCGCTGCACCAGCTGGGGAATCGCCTGGAAGCCGTCACCGCACTCGCCGTCCTCGTTCGCAAACGCCACGTGGGTGCGGTGATTGGCACTGTCGATGTTCTGACCGTCCCAGCAGCTCTGGAACTTGAAGGAACGCACCACCTGGCTGCCCTCGGGGCAGATCGGGTACTTGTCCTTCAACTGGCGGTCCTCGAATCCCGTGCAGCTCCAGGAGGCATTGGCATTCGCGTCACCATTGGTGAACGCCTTGGCGTCACCGGTGATGATGCGCAGGAAGCGCGGCATCGCGGTGACCTTGCTGACCGGGCTGCCGACGAAGTTCAGCGTGACCTCGGAAGGCTGCTGGATCTCACCGACGTTCTGGTCCTTGCCGCCGCCGTCCGCATTGGCGTCGTTCTCGTTCTGGCCGTTCTGCAGACGCAGCACCGGCCAGTAATAGGTCGACTTGTCACCCTGGTTCTGGCAGGTGGTGTCGCCATTGGCGAGATCGTCGTCGCTCGCGAAAGCGTCGTTCGCCTGGTTGCCGACGTAGTCGTGCATATGGTGCGCGCCATTGGCGACACCGGGGGCGACGATGACGTTGTCCGGATTGAACTTGCCGTTCTCGTTCACACCGCAGTCGGTGGCGAAGGAGCCCGTGGAGGCGTCATTGCCCTGCTGCGGCTGATCGACGTTCGGCTCGACGGACTGGATGTCGACGAAGTCGTCGTCCTGGGGGCCGTTGCCGGCCTGGCCGCCGTTGTCCTGTCCGCCGTCCTGTCCGCCGTTGTCCTGACCCTGGTCCTGTCCGCCGTTGCCCTGGTCCTGACCGCCGTCCTGGCCCTGGTCCTGTCCGCCGTCCTGGCCTTGGTCCTGATTGCCGTCCTGGTTGTCTCCCTGGTTCTGGCCGTCGCCCTGGTCGTTGCCGTCATCACGCAGCGAACAGGGAGCGAGGTTCTCCATCCCCTGCGGCCTGTCGCCACCTCGGCCGATGGCGGTCGCGATCCGGTCGATGCTCGCCTGACGCTTGTCCTTCAGAGGATTGAGAATCGCGTTCTCCGCCAACCGCGGATCACGCTGAATCTGTTCCTTCTGATCGGCGAACTTCTGGTACGCGTCCGTGATCTGGCTGTCGATCGCCGCCAGTTCACGGTCGACTTCTCCGCGTGCCTGCCTGGGCATGTCACGGGGAAGTTCGTTGGCGACCTCGGGGCAGTCAATGGTGGACACCTGTCGACCGGTATTCTCGGCCCGCTGCGTTCGCGGACCGGATGACCAGCCTTCACCCGCGGATGCGTAGAAGTTGACCGCCACTAGCCCACCCCCGCCCAGGATCAGAGCGGCCGAGGCGACGATCGCCCGGTTCGCCAGCGTTGAGCGTTTTCTCGTATTGCGTCCCATGGAACTCCTCTGCTTCGTTGCCGGGTGTGGGTTTGGGGGGTCCCGGCAGAGGGAGAAGCGCAACGTTCCATACGGGTGGGGCTCATGGGGTGTTCAAAGCGATCCGGGATTCGTAGAAATCTCCATTGCCGAATCCGGCATACCGAGCGGAAGGAGGGCGGCCCCCCTCAGCCGTGGTCGAGGTAGGCCAGAACGGCGAGGACGCGGCGGTTGTCGTCGTCCGAGACCGGAAGCCCCAGCTTGGCGAAGATGTTGGAGGTGTGCTTGGCCACCGCCCGCTCCGTGACCACGAGTTGACCGGCGATCGCCGCATTGGACCGGCCCTGCGCCATCAGCTCCATGACCTCCCGCTCCCGTGGGGTCAGACCGCCCATCGGCTCGTCCCGGGCCCTGCGGCTGAGTAGTTGGGAGATCACCTGCGGGTCCATCGCGGTACCGCCCGCCGCGACCCGCCGTACCGCGTCGATGAACTGCTCCGCGTCGAACACCCGGTCCTTCAGGAGGTAGCCGACCCCGCCGTTGCCGTCGGCCAACAACTCCCGCGCGTACAACTGCTCCACATGCTGGGAGAGCACCAGCACCGGCAGCCCGGGCCTCGCCCGGCGCGCCGCCAGAGCGCACTGGAGCCCCTCGTCCGTGTGGGACGGCGGCAGCCGGACGTCGACGACCGCGACGTCCGGTTCCAGCTCCGCGAGTGCCTTGGACAGTTCGGGCCCGCTCTCCACCGCGGCCAGGATCTCGAAGCCGAACGCCTCGAGCATGCGCACCAGACCGTCGCGCAGCAGGAACAGGTCTTCGGCTAGAACAACTCGCAAGGGATCTCCATGGTGACCATGGTCGGGCCGCCTGCGGGACTGCTGACGGCGAGTACTCCGTCGAATGTACCGAGTCGCCGTTCGATACCGCTGAGACCGGATCCGGCCCCGATCCGCGCCCCGCCGCCGCCGTTGTCGGTGACGGCGATCCGCAGGGAACCGTCCGCGTACGACACGTCGATCCACAGCCGGTCCGCCTCCGCGTGCTTGACCGCGTTCGTCAGGGCCTCGCTGACCGCGAAGTACGCGGCGGACTCCACCGGTGCGTCCGCGCGGCCCGGCAGATCCACGTCCACCTCGGCCGGCACCGGCAGCCGCAGCGCGAGCGCCTTCACCGCGTCGCCCAGCCCGCGTTCGGCGAGCACCGGTGGGTGGATGCCGCGGACCAGGTCGCGCAGCTCGGTCAGCGCCTCCGCGGAGGACTCCCGGGCCTTGGAGATGAGCTCCTTCGCCTGCGCCGGGTCCTTCTCGATGAGGGCCTCGACGGTGCCGAGGCTCATGCCCATCGCGACCAGCCGGGCCTGGGCCCCGTCGTGCAGGTCGCGCTCGATGCGGCGCAGTTCGGCCGCCGAGGTGTCCAGGGCGTCGTGCCGGGTCTCGGTCAGCCGGTCGATGCGCTCCTCCAGCTCGTCCTCGCGGCTCGGGACCAGCACCGAGCCGGCGATCTTGAAGTGGGCGCGTACGAGTACCGGGTTGGCCCTCAGGGCCAGGTGCAGCCAGAACAGGCCGAGCAGGGCGGCGAGGCCCGCCGTGCCCCAGCCGGTGACGGGGATGAAGGCGTACCAGTACGTGCCCGCCGCGTCGACGATCGGGTTCCACAGACCGGCCGCGAGCAGCAGACCGAAGACACCCTCCAGGATCAGCCCCGGCGCGAGGAGCGCGACGATGGCGCCCGCCGTCATGTCGACCAGCATCCACTGGAGGTCCCGCCAGGTCGCCGGATCCTTCAGCATCACCGTGCAGCGCTCGACCTGCCCGGTGATGCCGCCGCGCAGATCGCGCGGGAACGGGCGGTACCGGACGGGGATGCGCGTCCGCGACCACTGGGCGGCGAGGAGTCTGCGCTGATTGGTGTGCGCCCGCACCGCCTGGAGTATCGGCGGGGTGGTGAACACCCCCACACCGATTGGGATCAGGGAGATGGAGACCACCGTCAGGACGAAGAGCGTGACCGATCCGATCAGTGCCATCAGGCTCAGCGCCAGCCCTTGGGCCCCGGCGGTCACCGCTTCTCGTGCCTTCGTCGACTTCATCGGGATTCCCCTCGTTGATCGGTCTCAGGCCCCAGTGTGGCCGTGGGACATGTGCCGGGGCACTGGGGCCGGACCCCGAACGGGGGTGTATCCAGCACCACCCTCCTGAGCTCGCCCTATGGCTCCGTGGACGGGGGTCCTGACGGCTGGGGCGCGGGCCCGCCGGTTTCTAGCGTCGTACTCGACTTGTTCGGCATGTTCGGCGCCGGCCCGGCGCGTGACTCGATGGACCATGGGGGCGAAAACGTCATGAGGCGCAACCTCGCAGCACGTATGGGTGTGTGGAGCGCACACCACCGGAAAACGGCGATCATCGGCTGGCTCCTCTTCGTCGTCCTGGCCACCGTCGCCGGCGGGGCCTCCGGCATGGTCGAGATGTCCGAGTCCGAGCAGGGCGCGGGCGACTCCGCACGGGCCCAGAAGATGCTCGACGACGCGGGCCTCGACCGGCCGGCCGGTGAACTGGTCCTGGTCAGCAGCCGCACCGCGGGCGGCTGGAAGGACACGGCACGCGATCTGGCCGAGGCGATCGGGCAGACCGGCGAGGCAGCGAGGATCGAGCCGCCGCTGCCTTCCGCGAACGACCGGGAGGCCCTGATCCGCTTCGAGATCAAGGGTGACGCCGAAACGGCCCCCGACCGGGTGCAGCCCGTGCTCGACGCCGTACACGACACGGCGGCGGGCCGGGACGGCGTCGAGGTGCATCAGTTCGGGCGGGCGAGCGCCGAGAAGTGGCTCGGCGACCTGCTCTCCGAGGACTTCCAGAAAGCCGAGTTCACCGCCGTACCGCTGGCGCTGGGCATTCTGCTGGTCGCCTTCGGCGCGGTCGTCGCCGCCCTGCTGCCGGTCGCCCTCGCACTGACGGCGTGCATGGCGGCCTTCGGCCTTCTCTCCCTCGCCAGCCACCAGTTGCATCTGTTCCAGACGACGTACTCCGTGATGTTCCTGATGGGACTGGCCGTCGGAGTCGACTACTGCCTGTTCTACCTGCGCCGGGAGCGCGACGAGCGGGCCGCCGGCCATGACGCCGACACCGCCCTGCGGATCGCCGCCGCCACCAGCGGACGCGCCGTCCTGGTCTCCGGGGTGACCGTCATGATGGCGATGGCCGGGATGTTCCTGTCCGGGCTGATGCTCTTCAAGGGGTTCGCCCTCGCCACGATTATCGTCGTCTTCATCGCCATGCTGGGCTCGGTGACCGTCCTGCCCGCCCTGCTGGCCTGGCTGGGCGACCGGATCGACGCGGGCCGGCTGCCCTTCCTCAACCGCCGCAAGAAGAAGGGCGTGCACGAGAGCGGCGCGATCGCGGGCGCCGTGCTGAAGCCCGTCCTGAACAGGCCCAGGCTTTTCGCCCTCGGCGCGGTCGCCGTGCTGCTGGTGCTGGCGGCCCCGGCACTGGGAATGAAGACCGAACAGCTCGGCATGGAGAAGCAGTTCGGATCGGACTCCGCCCTCTCGGTGGCGCACGAGAAGATCACCGAGGCGTTCCCGGTCGGTCCCGAGCCGGCGCTCGTGGTCGTCAAGGCCGACGACATCACCGCCGCGCCGGTACGTGAAGCGCTCGCCGAGTTCGACGACGTCACCGTGCACACGGCGAAGAACATCGCCGAGATCGAAGTGAACCTTCCCGGCAACGGCAGCGACGACCGCTCCGAGGCCGCGCTCGCCGAACTGCGCGACACGAGGGTCCCGGCCGCCTTCGACGGCACCGGCGCGGAGGTCCGCGTCGGCGGTGAGCTGGCGGGGTCCCTCGACTTCAACGATCAGCTGAAGCGCGGCATCGTGCCGGTGTTCGTCTTCATCACGGCCGTCACCTTCCTCCTGATGCTGCTCTGCTTCCGCTCGTACGTCATCGCCGTGACGTCGATCCTGCTCAACCTGCTCTCGGTGGCAGCGGCGTACGGCGTCATGACCGCGGTCTTCCAGCACGGCTGGGGAGCCTCCGCACTCGGCACCGAGGCCGTGGGCGCGATCGAGAGCTGGATGCCGCTGTTCGTCCTGGTGGTGCTGTTCGGACTGTCGATGGACTACCACGTGTTCGTGGTGTCCCGGATCCGCGAGGCGCGTGACCGGGGCGCGGACACCCGCGCCGCGATCAGTGAGGGCATCCGCCGTACGGCCGGCGCGGTGACGGGCGCGGCGGCGATCATGGTCGCCGTGTTCGCGGTCTTCGGCACACTGTCCATGCAGGACATGCAGCAGATGGGAGTGGGCCTCGCGGTGGCGGTGCTGCTGGACGCGACGGTCGTCCGGATGGTGCTGCTGCCGTCGGTGATGGCGCTGCTCGGGGAACGCAACTGGCGTACGCCGAGGGGGCTGCGGTGGCTGCCGAGCGTGGACCACGGCGAGGGGCAGCCGGTGGCGGGTCAGGGGCGGCACGCGGCGCCGGTGCCGGCGGGGCGCTGAGGTCGGTACGGGTGCGCGGGTGACGGGCGCGCGGGCCCGGGCCGTGCACGGTGACGGGGCGCGACCGCGGGTCCTGAAGCCGGAGCCGGATCCGGACGGGCGCCCCGGCACCAGACCCGGGGCGCGCCCGCCCCGGTCCCCGCCGCCCGTACCTGGACGCCCGACCAGGTGCGGCGTCGGCGCTTTGGGCCCCCGGGGGGCCGAACCCGGGGGCCCCGAACGCCTGATCCGAGACGAACCCCGGCGCCGGGGCCGGGCTCCCGAACCCGGACACCCGGACCGGCCCGAACCCTCGCGCTCGGGCACCCGATCCCGGGCCCGGACCCGGCGTCCCTCGCGCCCGAACCGGACACCCGGAGCACGGGGTGTCCCGCGCCCGAACCGGACACCCGGAGCGCGGGATGCCGCGCCCGAACCCGGCACCCCGGACGCCGGATCCGAGGCCGAAACCGGCACCCCGGGCCCCACCCGGCGCACGACCCCCGGCGCCCCGGACGCCCCGGGGACGCGCAGCCCGACGCCGACCACCGGTGCCCGAACCGCCGGCGGGGCTGGAATCCCAGCCCCGCCGGCGCGTTCACGTGCCCAGCAGCTTCGCCTCCGCCGCCGCGGACAGACCCACCACCGGCCGGTCCGGCCGCTGCGGTGCCTCGCCGCCGATCGACTGGAGCCACTCCCAGGTGTCCGCCACCGTCTCCCCGACCGGCCGGCACCGCAGGCCCGCCGCCAGCGCCTTGGCGACCCCGACCCCGTGCACCGCGTTGTGCACCTCCGGCAACTGCTCCCGGGGCACCCAGATCGGCAGGTCGGTCCAGGGCTCCACCCCCGCCGCGAGGATCACCTCGGGGTCCGTCCAGCGCAGCTCCGGGTCCGCGCCCGTGGCCCGGACGCACGCCTCCAGCAGCCCCTCGACGGTCGTGTGCCCCGCCTCACTCACCAGGTTGTACGGTCCGCTCAGGCCGCCCTCCGCGGCCGAGAGCGTCCAGTCGGCGAGGTCGCGCACATCGATGTACTGCAACGGGGTGTCCCGTGGGCCGGGCGCCGTCATCGGGCCCCCGCGGGCGGTCCGCCGCAGCCACCACGGCAGCCGGCCGATGTTCTCCCAGGGGCCGATGATCAACCCGGCACGCACCAGCAGCGAGCGGTCCTCGCCGAAGGCCTCCACGACGGCGAGTTCACCACCCCGTTTCGCCTCCGGGTACGCCACGTCGCCCGCGTCCGCCGAGCCGTCGACCACGGGTGCGGTCTCGTCGTACCCGGCCGTATGGGGCGCGGCGTACACCGAGCAGCTCGACACATAGACGTAGCGGCCCACCCGGTCGGCGAGCAGCCGGGCCGAGTCCCGTGCCACCGACGGCGCGGCGGACCAGGTGTCGACGACCACGTCCCACCGGCCCTCGGCGAGTTCCGCGAGACCGTCCGGCGTGGTGCGGTCGCCGAGCAGCTCCGTGACTCCGGGCGGGGCGGGGTGCCGCCCGCGGTGGAAGACGGTCACGTGCCAGTCCCGGGCGAGGGCCGATTCGACGATCGCGCGACCGACGAACTCCGTACCCCCGAGCATCAGAAGTCTCATGCACCCGACTCTGCCTCCCCCCTGCCTCCGCTGACCAGCAGTTCTGCCATGAGAAGAGAAATCACGCGGATCGCGCCGGGTCGGGGGCGGACCGGGGCCGGTCGCGGCTGGTCCGAGGCCGGCCCGACCCGCGAACGCCGGCGTGTGTGTGACGAATCCCGCCCACGGGTGCCATGTCCCGGCGCGGGATGGCAACATGTGCGGACCATGACAGATGCCCGGTCGCCGATGCGCGCCCTGCGGGCCGCACTCTTCGCGGCTGTCTGCACCGCATTGGCTGCGATGGGGCATTCGTTCATGTCTGGGCAGGACATCCCGTTCGCCGTGCTGCTGCCCGCGTTCGCGGTGACGGCCGCGGTGGCCTGGCTCGCGGGCGCCCGCCGCAGGGGTGGCCTCGCCATCGGCGCCGGTGTGCTCACCGTGCAGGGTGCGCTGCATCTGCTCTTCAGCAGCGCCCAGCCGCACACGGGCGGCTCCTCGCACCCGCACCACCACAGCACGTCCGCCGGCATCATGGCGACCGGCCCCACACCGCGGGGCTCCCTGTCCGCCGACACCATGGCTGTGGACACCACTGTCGACGGCCTCCTCGGACACTCCTCCGGCGGCATGCTCGCCGCCCACCTCCTCGCCGCGATTCTCTGCGCCCTGTGGCTGGCCCGTGGCGAGACCGCCGCTTTCCGGGTCGCCGCCGCCGTCGGTGCCCTGGCCTTCGCGCCCTTGCGGCTCCTGCTCGCCGTCCCCGCGCTGCCCGACCCGCCGCGGCCCCTCGCGCGCCGCCCGTACGACGCCGTCCGCCGCCAGAGCCTCGTCCTCGGCCACACCCTGGTGCGCCGCGGGCCGCCCGCGCTCCTCCCACCCCGCGCCACGGCCCCCGGAGCAGCCGTCTGACCTGGGGCCGATTCCCCACGTCGACACCAACTCCCCAGGATCACCATGGCCATTGACGCCCCCACGCACGGCAGAACCGAAACCGAGCAGGAGTCCCCGACGGGCTCCACCTGGAGCGCCCTGCGACCCCTCGTCCTGCGTATCCACTTCTACGCCGGTCTGCTCATCGCGCCGCTGCTGCTCGCCGCGGCCGCCAGCGGACTGCTCTACGCCCTCTCGTTCCAGGCCGAGAAGGTCATCTACAGCCACGAGCTCGAGGTCCCGGTCGGCGACCGTGCCCTGCCGCTGAGCACCCAGGTCCAGGCCGCCCGCGACGCCCGGCCCGACGGCACGGTGACCGGCGTCTGGCCGAGCCCCGAGGACGGCGCCACCACCCGCGTCCTGATGGACGCGCCCGGAGTCGAGGAGGGCAAGTCCCTCGCCGTCTTCGTCGACCCGTACACCGCGGAGGTCCGCGGTGAGCTGCCCTCCTACGGAAGTTCGGGCGCCCTCCCGCTGCGCAGCTGGATCGACAGCCTGCACCGGGACCTCCTCCTCGGCGACGTCGGCCGCCACTACAGCGAACTGGCCGCCAGCTGGCTGTGGGTGGTCGCGCTGGGCGGTCTGCTGCTGTGGCTCGGCCGCCGCCGCAGCTCGAAGCGTGCCCTGTTCGTGCCCGAGCGGGGGACCAAGGGCCGCCGTGCAACGCTCTCCTGGCACGGCACCGTCGGCCTGTGGGCCGTGATCGGCCTCGTGCTGCTCTCCGCCACCGGCCTGACCTGGTCGCGGTACGCGGGTGAGAACATCGGTGCGGTGCAGGACCAGCTCGGCGGCGCCACCCCCGCCGTCTCCGCGGCCGTCGAGCCCGGCGCCGCCGCCGGCGGTGAACACGCCGGGCACGGCGACGGCGCCGCGAACGCCCACCAGGGTGCGGACGTCGGCGTGGACCAGGCCCTCCGGTCGGCACAGGCCGCGGGGATCGACGGCAAACTGGCGATCACGATGCCCGCCGAGGGCACCGGCTATGTGGTCAAGGAGACGGACACCGTGTTCCCCGTCCATCTCGACTCCGTCGCCGTCGACCCCGCGAACGGCAAGGTCATCGACGAACTCCGGTTCGCCGACTACCCGGTGCTCGCCAAGCTGACCCGCTTCGGCATCGACGCGCACATGGGCGTCTTCCTGGGCCTGCCCAACCAGCTGGCCCTGGCCGCCCTCGCGCTCGCCCTGATCCTGCTGATCCTGTGGGGCTACCGCATGTGGTGGCTGCGCCGGCCCACGAAGGGACGCGCGCTCGCCGGCGGTCGTCCGATACCGCGGGGCGCCTGGCGGAAGGCGCCCGTCACCGCCCTGCTGCCGCTCGCCGCTGCCACGGCGCTCGTCGGCTGGTTCGTGCCGCTGCTGGGCATCTCGCTGCTGGCGTTCGTCCTGGTCGACGCGGCGGTCGGCGCCGTACGGAAGGTCAGGGCGCGTACCTGAGGGGTCTCATGCCGAGGGGCCCGGTCCGCCGCACGGCGGGCCGGGCCCCTCGGCTTCCCCTGGAGGGCCGGGGCAGGCGCCGGATCAGGGCGCGTACTTGTAGCCGACGCGCCGTACGGTCTGGATCGTGCGGCGGTGCTCGGCGCCCAGCTTGCGGCGCAGACGGGCGACATGGACGTCGACGGTCCGGCCGTCGCCGACATGGCCGTAGCCCCACACCGTGGTCACCAGCTGGTCGCGGGTGTGCACCCGCTGCGGATGCGCCACCAGGTGTGCCAGCAGCTCGAATTCGAGATACGTGAGGTCGAGCATCCGGCCGTCCACGTACGCGGTGCGCTCGGACGCGTCGATCCGTACGGGACCGGCGCTCTCGCCCGTGTCGAGGCGCCCGGCCTCCGGCAGCGGCCCGGCGGGGGCCTGCTGCTCGGCCGGTACGAGGACCAGATAGCCGAGCATCGGCGGCCGGCCAGGCAGCCCGGCCACATTGTGCTGCGGCGCGGGCAGCCAGGTGGCGCCCGGCGGCAGGAGGTCCATCACGTCAACGAGGCCGCCGAGGGTGCCGAGGCCGCCGAGCGGCACGACCTCGTCGCGGTCGATGGCACGCAGCCGGTGACGGCCGGGGTTCAGGGTGCCGGGGCCGGTGCCCCGCACGGTGGGGACGGCGGCCGCGGGGGAGTGGACGGCGGAGAAGGAACGGGAGTTCGCCATGAGAGGTCAGCTCTTTCGCGCGGAGGAGTCGTCGAGTCGTCGGAGGACGGACGTACGTCGTGCGCGCTGGCCGAAGGCCGGAACGGCTTTAGAGGGCCTGCGCGTTCACCGCGCGGCAACACTCCCGGTCGAAGTCGTGGTGCTGCCGGGAGGGCCAGAACGGCTCGAGGTCGGTGCGACCTGTCGCGGGGTTCTCAAGGCTGGCCATGGGCTCATTGAATCAGATGAACGGCGTGCGAAGGAGGTGCTCTCTCACAGAACGAGACGCGGATCGCGCGAAACGACCTGGCCGCCGGGGACAGCGAGGGGCGCCCGCCGGTACCGGCGTCCCGGCATGGCGCGGCCCAGCGAGCGGATCAGAGTCCTGATCGCGGACGATCAGCAGGTCGTGCGAGGAGGGCTCGTCCTGCTGAT